>NZ_VWWG01000157.1:0-14480 GCF_011753085.1 Burkholderia sp. Tr-862 | reverse complement strand
CGCGCCGCCGTCGAGCACGTGCACCGTGTCGCCGAATTCGTCGCGCACATGCTGAGCGGTAGTCGGGCTCACATGGCCGAAGCGGTTCGCGGACGGCGCGGCGACGCCACCGTGGCCGCCGCGTCGCGCGCTGAACGTGGCCAGCAGCGCCTGCGCGACCGGATGCGACGGGCAGCGCAGGCCGACCGAATCCTGCCCGCCGCTCACGGCGTCCGGGATGCGCGCATGGCGCTTCAGGATCAGCGTCAGCGGGCCCGGCCAGAACGCCTCGATCAGCGCCTGTGCATCGGCCGGCAGGTCGTCGGCCCAGTAGCCCGGATCGCCGCCGGGCGGCAGATGCACGATCACCGGATGGTTCGCCGGGCGCCCTTTCGCCGCGTAGATGCGCGCGACGGCCTCGGGATTCGCCGCGTCGCCGCCGAGCCCGTACACGGTTTCGGTCGGGAATGCGACGAGCTGCCCCGCGTCGAGCAGCGCGGCGGCCGCGTCGATCTGCACGCGCGTCACGGAGTTCGGGAGATCGATGGACATCGGCTGGCGCCTCAGTCGAGCGGCACGCGCAGCAGCTGCGCACACGCGGTGGCAGCGGCGACGGCGGCGTCGCGCGTCTCGGCCGTGAAGTTCACGTGGCCCATCTTGCGGCCGACGCGCGCTTCTTCCTTGCCGTACAGGTGCAGGTGCGCGGCCGGCATCGCGGCGACCGTGTCCCACGGCGGCGTGACGGCCTCGGCCGCCCCACCATTCGGAAACCACACGTCGCCGAGGATGTTCAGCATCGCGGCCGGCGAATGCTGGCGCGGGTTGCCGAGCGGCATGCGCGTCATCGCGCGCACCTGCTGCTCGAACTGGCTCGTTGCGCACGCATCGACCGTGTAATGGCCGGAGTTGTGCGGGCGCGGCGCCATTTCGTTCGCGACGAACGAGCCGTCTTCCAGCACGAAGAATTCGACGCACAGCACACCGACGTAGCCGAGCGTATCGGCGATCCGGACGGCCGCCTGCTGCGCCTCTTCGACACGCGCGGCATCGGCGGCCGGGGCCGGCACGATGGTCAGCGCGAGGATGCCGTTGTGATGCACGTTCTGCGCGAGCGGGAAGGCGGCCGAGCGGCCGTCCGCGCCGCGCGCGATCAGCGCGGACACTTCGTACTTCAGCGGCAGGCGCTTTTCGAGCACGCACGGCACGCCGCCGAGCGCCGCATGCGCATCGCGCGCTTCCTGCGCGGTGCTCACGCGCACCTGGCCCTTGCCGTCATAGCCGAGACGCGCCGTCTTCAGGATGCCCGGCAGCACCGCGTCGAGCGCGGCATCGTCGAGCGCGGCCAGTGCCGCCGCCGATTCGATCACGACGTGCGGTGCGACCGGCACGCCGGAGGACTCGATGAAACGCTTCTCCGCAATCCGGTCCTGCGCGACCGCGACGCAGCGGCCGGCCGGCGCGACGAACGTCGTGCGCGCGAGGAAATCGAGGCTCGCGGCCGGCACGTTCTCGAATTCCGTCGACACGGCTTCGCACAGTCCGGCCAGCTCGGCGAGCGCGGCTTCGTCGTCGTAGGCCGCGCGCAGGTGGCGGTCGGCGACCGCGCCGGCGGGGCTCGCCGGATCGGGATCGAGCACGGCGACGCGATAGCCCATCGACTGGGCGGCAAAGCAGAACATGCGGCCGAGCTGGCCGCCGCCGACCATGCCCAGCCACGCGCCGGGCAGGATCGGGGAAACGGAATCAGGAGTTGCGGTCATGTCAGTGGTCGGTCGCGGCGGGCGCTGCCCGCCGCTGTGAGGAAAGTCAGGCGGCCGCGACGCGCGGCCGCCGGTGCGCCGTCACGCCAGCGGCGGCAGCACCATGGCGTGCGCGGCTTCGTTCTGGCGCACGCGGAACGCGGCAAGCCGGTTCGCGTAGTCGACCGACGTGCTGGACAGGATCGACACCGCGAACAGCGCGGCGTTCGCGGCGCCGGCCTCGCCGATCGCGAACGTCGCGACCGGCACGCCTTTCGGCATCTGCACGATCGAGTGCAGCGAATCGACGCCCTTCAGGTACTTGCTCGCGACCGGCACGCCGAGCACCGGCACCGTGGTTTTCGCGGCCAGCATGCCGGGCAGATGCGCGGCACCGCCGGCGCCCGCGATGATCGCGCGCAGCCCGCGCTCGCGCGCCTTCTCTGCATAGTCGAACATCTCGTCGGGCATCCGGTGCGCGGACACGACCTTCGCTTCGTACGGCACGCCGAATTCCTGCAGGATCGCGACCGCGTTCTTCATCACGTCCCAGTCGGAACTCGAACCCATCAGCACGCCGATGAGCGGCGCGCTGTGCGTGTGGGCGGTCTGGACTTCACTCATTTTCGTCTGTCCTTGTCGACCCGAGTTAGCGCTTCAGCGCTTACTCGGGTCCCATGCAAAGCTCGCTTAGGCGAGCGGCTGGCCGGTGATGCGCTCGAGCGCTTCCTGGTACTTCGCGGCCGTCTTCTCGACGACGTCGGCCGGCAGCGCCGGCGCCGGCGCGGTCTTGCCCCACGGCTGCGTCTCGAGCCAGTCGCGCACGAACTGCTTGTCGAACGACGGCGGGTTGGTGCCGACCTGGTACTGGTCGGCCGGCCAGAAGCGCGACGAATCGGCCGTCAGCACTTCGTCCATCAGGTACAGCTTGCCGTGATTGTCGAGGCCGAATTCGAACTTCGTGTCGGCGATGATGATGCCGCGCGTCGCCGCGTAGTCGGCCGCTTCCTTGTACAGGCGGATCGAGATGTCGCGAATCGTCGCGGCCAGCTCGGTGCCGATGCGGCGCTCGGTTTCCTCGAACGTGATGTTCTCGTCGTGCTCGCCGAGCTCGGCCTTCGCGGCCGGCGTGAAGATCGGCTCGGGCAGCTTCTGCGCGTTCTGCAGGCCTTCCGGCAACTGCACGCCGCACACGGCGCCCGACGCCTGGTATTCCTTCCAGCCGCTGCCGGCCAGGTAGCCGCGCACGACCGCTTCGATCATGATCGGCTCGAGGCGCTTGACGACCACGCCGCGGCCCTTGACCTGCTCGACCTCGTCGGCCGCGACGACCGCTTCCGGCGCGTCGCCCGTCAGGTGGTTCGGCACGATGTGCGCGAGCTTGTCGAACCAGAAGTTCGCCATCTGGTTCAGCACGCGGCCCTTGTTCGGAATCGGCTCGCCCATGATCACGTCGAATGCCGACAGGCGATCGGTCGTGACGATCAGGAGCTTGTCGTTGCCGACCGCGTAGTTGTCGCGGACCTTGCCGCGACCGAGGAGCGGCAGCGAGCGGAGCGTGGATTCGTAAAGGGTAGACATCGTCTTTTCGCAGATAAGGAGCCAAACAAAAAGGGAAACGCCGTTCCCCGCGGCAGGCGGGAACGGCGGTCTTGCAATGCGTCGGCGAACCGGCGGGCGATCGTGCCCGCAGGTTGCCGGCCGGCCCTCGTTCGGCCGGACGGAACGGCTGCCGGGGCCGGATCAAATCCGGCAGCGGGCAGCCGGCCCCAGCCTTTCGGCGGGGCAATCGTACTACAGTCTCAGCGCACGACCTGCGCGAGCGCGCCGGACTTGTACTGTTCGGCGATCTTGTCGAGCGACACAGGCTTGATCTTCGCGGCCTGGCCTTCGCAGCCGAACGCGAGGTAGCGGTCGACGCACACCTTCTTCGCCGCTTCGCGCGCGGGCTTCAGGTAGTCGCGCGGATCGAACTTGCCCGGGTTCTCGAACAGGTAGCGGCGGATCGCGCCGGTGATCGCGAGACGCAGGTCGGTGTCGATGTTGATCTTGCGCACGCCGTGCTTGATGCCTTCCTGGATTTCCTCGACCGGCACGCCGTAGGTTTCCTTCATGTCGCCGCCGAACTGGCGGATTTCTTCCAGCAGCTCCTGCGGCACCGACGACGAACCGTGCATCACCAGGTGCGTGTTCGGGATGCGTGCGTGGATTTCCTTGATGCGCTGGATCGACAGGATGTCGCCCGTCGGCTTCTTCGAGAACTTGTACGCGCCGTGCGACGTGCCGATCGCGATCGCGAGCGCGTCACACTGCGTGAGCTTCACGAAGTCGGCCGCCTGCTCCGGATCGGTCAGCAGCTGCTCGCGGGTCATCGTGCCTTCCGCGCCGTGGCCGTCTTCCTTGTCGCCCTTCATCGTCTCGAGCGAGCCGAGCACGCCGAGTTCGGCTTCGACCGTCACGCCGATCGAGTGCGCCATCTCGACGACCTTGCGCGACACGTCGACGTTGTACTCGTACGAGGCGACCGTCTTGCCGTCGGCTTCGAGCGAACCGTCCATCATCACGCTGGTGAAGCCGCTGCGGATCGCGCCCATGCAGACTGCCGGCGACTGGCCGTGGTCCTGGTGCATCACGACCGGGATATGCGGATACGACTCGACCGCCGCTTCGATCAGGTGGCGCAGGAACGGCTCGCCCGCGTACTTACGCGCGCCGGCCGATGCCTGCATGATCACGGGCGCGCCGACCTGATCCGCCGCCGCCATGATCGCCTGGACCTGCTCCAGGTTGTTCACGTTGAAGGCAGGCAGGCCGTAACCGTGCTCTGCCGCGTGGTCCAGCAATTGACGCATTGATACGAGAGGCATTGTGGAACTCCTTGGAATGAAAACCGGTGCGCCCTGACGCCGGCGCGGCGCTCGCCTCCCGTTCGAACCGGGGCGGCACGGCGCGGCTGAGCGTCGAATAGCGGCATTTTATCGCGAAGCGCCTCCGATTCCGACCGCCCGGTGGCACCTGCTCGCAATTTGTTACCTTCGCACGGCACAATGCGGGCAAAAAACAGAAAAAAAGCCGCGCGGGGTACCAGACCCCGCGCGGCTTTCGTCAATAAACGGTGCCAGATCAACTCGGGCGGCCGATCTGCAGACCGGCCCGGCGCACGCCGGCGCTCTCAAGAAAACGCCGGGCCGCCCCCAAGTTTTCTTGCCCCCTCGGGGGGCCTGGCGCGAAGCGACAGGTTCGGGGGCGCTCAGCTCAATAATGCTCGCCGACCCGCACGATCTTCAGCGTGTTGGTGCCGCCCGCCTGCCCCATCGGCTCGCCGACGGTCAGCACGACCATGTCGCCGTGCTGCACGTAGCCCTGCTTGACGACGATCTCGAGCGCCGCCTGCAGCGCCGAGTCGCGGTCGCTGTTGAAGTCGACATGCAGCGGCGTCACGTTGCGGTACAGCGCCATCGTGCGCTCGCTGCCGACGCGCGGCGTCAGCGCGAAGATCGGTACGTGCGTGTAGTGACGCGACATCCACAGCGCGGTTGCGCCCGATTCGGTCAGCGCGATGATCGCCTTGGCACCCAGGTGATAGGCGGTGAACAGCGCGCCCATCGCGATCGACTGGTCGATCCGCGTGAACGTGCGGTCGAGGAAATCCTTGTCCAGCTCGACGTGCTCGGACTTTTCCGCCTCGACGCACACGGCCGCCATCGTCTCGATCGTGACGACCGGGTACTTGCCGGCGGCCGTCTCGGCCGACAGCATCACCGCGTCGGTGCCGTCGAGCACCGCGTTCGCGACGTCCGACACTTCCGCGCGGGTCGGCACCGGCGCGAGGATCATCGACTCCATCATCTGCGTCGCGGTGATCACGAGCTTGTTCGACTCGCGCGCCATCCGGATCATCCGCTTCTGCAGCGCCGGCACGGCCGCGTTGCCGACTTCCACCGCGAGGTCGCCGCGCGCGACCATGATGCCGTCGGACGCGTCGAGGATGCTCTGCAGCGCCGGAATCGCCTCCGCGCGCTCGATCTTCGCGATCATCTTCGGCTTGATGCCGTAAGGCGCGCCCGCGATGTTCGCGAGCTGGCGCGCCATTTCCATGTCGGTCGCGTTCTTCGGGAACGACACCGCGACGAGATCCGCGCCGAGCGACATCGCCGTGCGGATGTCCTCCATGTCCTTCGCGGTCAGCGCGGGCGCCGACAGGCCGCCGCCCTGGCGGTTGATCCCCTTGTTGTTCGACAGCTCGCCGCCCACCTTGACGACCGTGTGGATCTCGTCGCCGAGCACGCGCTCGACGGTCAGCACGATCAGGCCGTCGTTCAGCAGCAGCAGGTCGCCCGGCTTCAGGTCACGCGGCAGTTCCTTGTAGTCGAGGCCGACGCGCTCGTCGTTGCCGAGCTCGCAGCCCGCGTCGAGGATGAAGGCCTGGCCCGGCACGAGCATCGTCTTGCCGTTCTCGAACTTGCCGACGCGGATCTTCGGGCCCTGGAGGTCGGCCATGATCGCGATCTCGCGGCCGACCTTGCGGGCGGCCTCGCGCACCATCTCGGCGCGCTGGCGGTGATCGTCGGCCGTACCGTGCGAAAAATTGAGCCGCACGACGTCGAGGCCCGCCTGCATCATCTGCAGCAGAATCTCCGGCGAACTGGAAGCCGGGCCGATCGTGGCGACTATCTTGGTGGCGCGCTGCATGAAACTCCTCATCTGGATCAAGGTGGATGCGCTGGGTGAAACGCTGCGAGAGCCGGAATCGGCAGGCCCAGCGGCCGCCGTTCCGGGGGGCGTGCCGGTGCTTGCGCCCGGCATCGCTTTGTTCTGAATCTCGTGGTGCTGCACGGCCGCGTCGCCGGCGGCCGCCGGTGCGCGCGGGGCTGAGTTCGCCCGCGCGGGCGCGCGTTTGCGCTTGCCCGCGCCGGCCGGCTGCTCCGCTGTCGCGGAGCGCGCGGCCCTGGTCACCCCTGCGCGCGCCGCCACGCTCAGGCCGCCCGCGTTTCGAGCACTTCCACCGCCGGCAGCTTCTTCCCCTCGAGGAACTCGAGGAAGGCGCCGCCGCCGGTCGAGATATAGCTGACCTGGTCGTGGATGCCGTACTTCGCGATGGCCGCGAGCGTGTCGCCGCCGCCCGCGATCGAGAACGCGGACGATTTGGCGATCGCTTCGGCGAGCGTCTTGGTGCCGTTGCCGAACTGGTCGAACTCGAACACGCCGACCGGACCGTTCCACACGATCGTGCCGGCCTTCTCGAGCTGGCTCGCGAGCGCCTTGGCCGTATCCGGGCCGATGTCGAGGATCATGTCGTCCGCTTCGATGTCGGCGACCTGCTTCACCGTGGCCGCGGCCGTCGGCGAGAATTCCTTGGCCGTCACGACGTCGGACGGGATCGGCACCGACGCGCCGCGCTCGCGCGCTTCGTCGATGATCGCCTTCGCCTCGGCGACGAGATCGGCTTCCGCGAGCGACTTGCCGATCGACAGGCCGGCCGCGAGCATGAACGTGTTCGCGATGCCGCCGCCGACGATCAGCTGGTCGACCTTCCCGGCGAGCGACTTGAGAATGGTCAGCTTGGTCGACACC
Source organism: Burkholderia sp. Tr-862 (assembly GCF_011753085.1). Lineage (NCBI taxonomy): Bacteria > Pseudomonadati > Pseudomonadota > Betaproteobacteria > Burkholderiales > Burkholderiaceae > Burkholderia > Burkholderia sp. Tr-862. The sequence goes on along the minus strand of NZ_VWWG01000157.1, from coordinate 7,188 downwards.
TTCGAACCGGCGACGATCGCCACCAGCGGGCGGGCCGGATTGCCGAGCGCCTTGCCGAGCGCGTCGAGTTCGGCCGCCAGCAGCGGGCCCGCGCACGCGACCGGCGCGTACTTCGCGATCCCGTGGGTGGTCGCTTCCGCGCGGTGCGCGGTGCCGAACGCGTCGTTCACGTACACGTCGCAGAGCTTCGCCATCTTCTGGGCGAGCTCGTCCGAGTTCTTCTTCTCGCCCTTGTTCACGCGGCAGTTCTCGAGCAACACGACCTGGCCCGGCGCGACGTTCACGCCGTTCTCGACCCAGTTCGGGACCAGCGGCACGTCGCGGCCGAGCAGTTCGGCGAGGCGCTTCGCGACCGGCGCGAGCGAGTCTTCGGGCTTGAATTCGCCTTCGGTCGGACGACCGAGGTGCGACGTGACCATCACGGCCGCGCCGGCGTCGAGCGCGGCCTGGATGGCCGGCACGGACGCGCGCACGCGCGTGTCTTCGGTGATGTTGCCGTGATCGTCCTGCGGGACGTTCAGGTCGGCGCGGATGAACACCCGCTTGCCGGCGAGCTGGCCGGCGGCGATCAGGTCGGTAAGACGCTTGACTTGGCTCATGTTGAACAGATTGAAGTAGTGGATGGGGAAAGGGGGTTCACGCTGGACGTGCGCGGGCAGCCGCGAAAGGGCGCCGGATGCGGCCGTGGCTGGCGGTTCGCATGACGCGCACGGGTAAAAAAATCTTGAACGGGCATTCTAGCCGATCCATCCGGCAGACTGACCCGTGCGGCGGCGAATTCCGCCTATTTGGGATCGCACGCGCCTGCCGACACATTGCCGCAATGCAGCAAAGTGCAGGCGCAAGCCGCCGGTGCCCGCCCGGCAGGGACGGCGATTCGTCAGAAGATCAGGCGCAGCACGGTGAAGACCAGCATTCCGATCACGATCGTGCCGAGCATGCTGCGCCGCCACAAAAACCAGCCGAGGCCGGCGAGCGCCGCGTAGAACGGATGGTTGGACAGCGCGAACGACAGCCCGGCCGGCGTTTCGAGCACGTCGGGCAGCACGACCGCGACGAGCGCGGCGGCCGGCGCGTAGCGCAGCGCGCGCTGCGCACGCTCGGGCAGCACGGTGCGTTCGCCGCCGAGCAGGAACAGCGCGCGCGTGACGGCCGTGACGATCGTCATCCCGACGATCACGATCCAGATTTCCGTCGCGCTCATTCGATTTCCTTCTCGTGCACGGTTTCGGTGCGGATGCGGCGCCAGTCGGCGCGTTCGACGAAGAAATCGGCCGTGCAGCCGGCCGCGAGCGCGGCCAGCACCGCGATCGGCAGCGCGAGCCGGTACGGCAGGTCGAACGCGATCAGCGACACGATGCCCGCGACCGCGACGGCGGCGAGCGTCGAGCGGTTCGCGACCGCCGACACCATGATCGGGATCAGCGCGAGCGTGCCGGCCAGCTCCAGCCCCCAGCTCGCGGGAAAGACGCTCGCGAGCAGGATGCCGGCGAGCGACGACACTTGCCACGACAGCCAGCTCGCGAGCGCCATCCCCCAGAAGTAGGCTTCCTTGCCCGGCACCTGGCCGTACGCGAAGCCCTGTTTCTGGAACAGCAGGTAGATCACGTCGCCATTGAAATAGCCGATCGCGAGGCGCCGCCACAGCGGCAGGTAGGAAAAATGGGGAGCAAGCCCGGCGCTGAAGATCACGAAGCGCATGTTGACCATCGCGGCCGTGAGCAGGATCGTCCAGACCGGCAGCTTCGCGACGAGGAGCGGCAGCACCGCGAGCTGCGACGAGCCCGCGTAGACCAGGATCGACATCGCGCTCGCCTGCCCGAGCGTCATCACCGACTTGCTCATCGCGACGCCGGTCACGAGCCCCCAGGAGAGGATTGCCATCAGTGTCGGGGAATAGTCGCGCGCGCCCTGGATCAGCGCGAAGCGGTCGGTGGCGGACAATCGAGCGAGCATCGGAAAGCGGGCCGCGGCGGGCGGTTCGTGCGGGCTCCGGCGTCTCCTGCCGGGACGGCCCGTCGTTATTGGAATCGGTACCGGATGATTATAGCCCCGGCCCTGCGCCGACCGACCGGCTCGACACCAAATGACGCTAAAATAAGCGTCTTTCCGGCTCAATGCTGCACACAGGCCGCTGTACCCAATTGCTTCACAGGAGAATCCCATGTCAATGGCCGACCGCGACGGCAAGATCTGGATGGACGGCAAGCTGATCGATTGGCGCGACGCCAAGATCCACGTCCTGACGCATACGCTGCACTACGGCATGGGCGTCTTCGAGGGCGTGCGCGCGTACCGGACGGCCGACGGCAGCACCGCGATCTTCCGCCTGCCCGAGCACACCAAACGTCTGCTGAATTCGGCGAAGATCTTCCAGATGGACGTGCCGTTCGACCGGGAAACCCTCGAAGCCGCGCAGCTCGAAGTCGTGCGCGAGAACAAGCTCGAGTCAGGCTACCTGCGCCCGATCATCTGGGTCGGCTCGGAAAAGCTCGGCGTGTCCGCGAAGGGCAACACGATCCACGTCGCGATCGCCGCGTGGCCGTGGGGCGCGTACCTCGGCGAGGAAGGCCTCGCGAAGGGCATCCGCGTGAAGACGTCGTCGTTCACGCGCCACCACGTGAACGTGTCGATGGTGCGCGCGAAGGCGTCGGGCTGGTACGTGAACTCGATCCTCGCGAACCAGGAAGCGACCGCCGACGGCTACGACGAAGCGCTGCTGCTCGACGTCGACGGCTACGTGTCGGAAGGCTCCGGCGAGAACTTCTTCCTGGTGAACAACGGCAAGCTGTACACGCCCGACCTGTCGTCGTGCCTCGACGGCATCACGCGCGACACGATCATCACGCTCGCGAAGGACGCCGGCATCGCGGTGATCGAGAAGCGCATCACGCGCGACGAGGTCTATACGGCCGACGAAGCGTTCTTCACGGGCACGGCCGCCGAAGTCACGCCGATCCGCGAACTCGACAACCGCACGATCGGCAGCGGCGCGCGCGGTCCCGTGACGGAAAAGCTCCAGTCTGCGTTTTTCGATATCGTGTCGGGCAAGAACGCGAAGTACGCGCACTGGCTGACGAAGGTCTGAGCGCGCCGCGCCACCGACCGCCCCACCACAGAGTGATAAGAGAAAGTCTCATGAGTGAAATCAAGGAAATGCCGCTGGTCGAACTGACGGCCAAGGATCTCCCCGCCTACTGCCCGAACCCGGCCATGGCGCGCTGGAGCGCGCACCCGCGCGTGTTCATCGACGTCTCGCACGGCGAGGCGCGCTGCCCGTACTGCGGCACGCGCTACAAGCTGCGCGACGGCGAGGTGGTCAAGGGCCATTGAGCCCGGCCGGGCCCGCGGGCCCGCCGCACGCGAGGCGGCGCAGCCGGAACCCCGGCGCGCCGCCCTTTTCCTGTTCTGACAACCCGAACGCGGTGCATGCGCGCCGTGCTTCATTACGACATCGGAAGTCGACCTGATGCGTCGAGCGCTGGTTATCGCACCGAATTGGATCGGTGACGCATTGATGGCGCAGCCGCTTTTTGCGCTGCTGAAAAAAATCCATCCCCGCATCGCGATCGATGCCGTCGCGCCCACCTGGGTCGCGCCCGTGCTCGAGCGGATGCCCGAGATCCACGATGTCTACGCGACCGACCTCGCGCACGGCAAGCTGCAGCTGCTGCGCCGCTGGCAGCTCGCGAGCGACCTGCGCGACGTCGGCTACGACGCGGCGTACGTGCTGCCGAATTCGCTGAAGTCCGCGGTGATCCCGTGGCTCGCGAACATTCCGCTGCGGATTGGCTACACGGGCGAGCACCGCTACGGCCTGCTCAACGTGCGGCACGCGAACCCCGACAAATCGGCCGAGCGTCCGCCGATGACGACCCACTACGCGGCGCTCGCGTATGCGCCGGGCGCGAAGCTGCCCGAGTCGATGAAGACGCTGCCCCCGCCGCGCCTCGACGCCGACCTGAACGAGACGGCGCGCGTGTCCGCGCGTTTCAATCTCGATACGCGCAAGCCGCTCGTCGTGTTCTGCCCCGGCGCGGAATACGGCCCGGCCAAGCGCTGGCCGCCCGAGCACTTCGCGACGCTCGCGACGATCGTCCACCAGTCGTTCCCGTACACGCAGATCGTCGCGCTCGGCTCGCAGAAGGACGCCGCCGCCGCGCAGGCGATCGCCGACCACGCGCCGAACGTGCGCAACCTGTGCGGGCAGACGTCGCTGTCCGAGGCGTGCGCGCTGATCGCGCGTGCGAACGCGGTCGTGACCAACGATTCCGGGCTGATGCACGTCGCCGCCGCGCTGCGACGGCCGCTCGTCGCGTTGTACGGATCGACTGATCCGCGCCACACCCCTCCGCTGTCGGACCTGGCGAAGGTACAATGGCTTCATCTCGAATGCAGTCCCTGCTTCGAACGCGAGTGCCCGCTCGGCCATCTGAAATGCCTGCGCGAACTCGGTCCCGAGCAGGTATTCGGCGATTTGCGCGGCATGCTCGTCGGGCAGCGCTGACCCTGACCGGCAGCGTCGCACGACGTGCCGGGCAATCCGATTCACCGGTGCACGGCGGCCCCACCCGGGCCGCCGTGCTGAATACGGCGCGCGACGCGCGCGAGAGATAACCCCGATGCCACGTTTTGCCCGCCTCTTCGAAGCCGCTGCCGATACGCTGAACGCCTACTACCAGGCCGTCGCCGATGCCAATCTCGACGCGCTGCTGGGGTTGTGGATCGACGAGGACTTCGCCAGCTGCGTCTGGGCCGACGGCGAGCATCTGCACGGCCTCGACCAGATCCGCAGCGGGCTGGCCAACCGGCTCGCGACGCGCCCGGTGACGATCGAACCGCTCGACATCCGCGTATACGACAGTCTCGGCACCGTCGTCTATACGATCGCCGAAGCACATCAGCAGGCCGACCTGACGGCCGAACCCGACATGGTTTTCGCGACGTACGTGATGATTCACGAACGCGGCGAGTGGCGCATCGCGCATATTCACGCGAGCCCGATTCCTGAACAGGCGGCCGGACAATTCGCCGCGAAGATCCGTCACGGGCAGGGTCCGCTGCACTGACGAACAACGAAGCAACGCATTAGCGGGGCGATCATGAGTACGGCTTCTCCGCCCACCTCGCCGCTGACCGGGGCCCCGGCCCCCGACGACGATTCACTGCGCTATCGCGCACCGCGCTGGCTGCCGAACAGCCATGTGCAAACCATCGTGCCCGCGCTGTTCGCACGGCGTCCGGCTGTCGCCTACCGACGAGAGCGATGGGAAACCCCCGACCACGACTTCATCGATCTCGACTGGGTCGCGCATCTCGACAGTGCCGCGCCGCCACCCGACGCACCGCTGTTCGTGCTGTTCCACGGCCTCGAAGGCAGTTCCGGCTCGCACTACGCGCTGGCGATGATGGCCGCCGCGCGCGCGAAGGGCTGGCACGCGGTCGTCCCGCACTTTCGCAGCTGCAGCGGCGAGTTGAACCGTCAGCCGCGCTTCTACCATCTCGCCGACAGCGCCGAAGTCGACTGGATCCTGCAGCGGCTCGCCACGCAGCATCGCGGGCCGATCGTCGCGGCCGGCGTGTCGCTCGGCGGCAACGTGCTGCTGCGCTGGCTCGGCGAGCACCGCAGCGACACGTCGATCGTGCACGCGGCCGCCGCGATCTCGACGCCGATCGACGTGCATGCGGGCGGGCGCGCGCTGTCGCAGGGCTTCGCGATGGTCTATACGCGCAGCTTCCTGAAGACGCTCAAGCGCAAGGCGCTCGCGAAGCTCGATCAGTACCCGGGCCTGTTCGATCGCGACGCGATGCTGCGAGCCGTGACGATGCGCGACTTCGACGAGGTCGTGACCGCGCCGCTGCACGGCTTCGCCGATGCCGACGACTACTGGACCCAGGCCACGACGCGGCCGCTGTTGCCCGCAATCGACGTGCCCACGCTGATCCTCAACGCCCGCAACGATCCGTTCCTGCCCGAATCCGCGCTGCCGAGCCCCGCCGACGTGTCGCCGGCCGTCGAGCTCGACCAGCCCGCGGACGGCGGCCATGCGGGATTCATGACCGGACCGTTCCCCGGCCGCCTCGACTGGCTGTCGGCGCGGGTGTTCGGCTATTGCTCGAAATTCGTCGACCATGGATGACATCGTCAGGCAGGCCCTCGCCAAGTGGCCGAACGTGCCGCACTGCACCGGCTGGCTGCTGCTCGACCGGCGCGGCGAGTGGCGGCTGCGCGACGACGCCGCGCAGGCCGCCGGCGAGCTCGGCTCGCCGATCCGGCATGCGGCGCTCAACGCGTTCATCGGACGCAACTACGAATGCGACGCGCACGGCCAGTGGTTCTTCCAGAACGGGCCGCAGCGCGTGTACGTCGAGCTTGCGTACACGCCGTGGGTCGTGCGCCTGGCCGAACGCGACGGGCAGCTCACGCTCGCCGACCAGACCGGTGCGCCGTTCGAGCCCGACGCCGCATGGCTCGACGATGCGGGCGGTGTGCTGTTCCGCGCGGCGGGCACGCCGCCGCGCATCGCGGCGCTGCACGACCACGACCTCGGCCTGTTCGCCGATCATGCGGACTTCGACGCGACGCCGCCCGTGCTGCGCTGGCGTGAAGGGCGCACGCTGGCGCTCGGCAACCTGGCGGGTGCCGATGTGCCGGCAACGTTCGGCTTCGTCGTGAGTCCCGCGCAGCGGGCGCGTCGCGACACGCCGGATGGTAGCAACGGCAGCGCCGCACGCTGAAGCGCCCCCGCCCTGCCCGTCTGACGGCCGTTATCCGCGGCCGTTCTTCTCGTCCTCGCGCTCTTCCTTGTAGCGCGCCTCGAATTCCAGCAGCCGCGCGCCGATGATCGACTGGTCGTAGAACGACACGTCCTTCGCGTCGCGCGCCTCCTTCAGCTGGCGAATCGCCGACGGCCACGCGCCGTCGAGCGCCAGCTTCTCCGCGAGTGCACGGCGCCGCGCGAGCACGTCGCCCTTGCCGTCGCTCGCCTTCGCGAGGTAGTCCCACCAGTCCGGCTGCTCGGGGTCCGCTTTCGCCTGCTTGCGGGCGAGCATCTGCGCTTCGTCGAAGCGGCGCGCGGCGATCAGTGCCTGCAGGTGCGCGACGATCGCCGCGTGCGACGCCGGCCAGCGCCGCTGCGCGAGCGCGGCGAGCCGCACCGCATCGTCGGTCCGGCCCGCGCGGCGGGC
>NZ_VWWG01000014.1:0-79242 GCF_011753085.1 Burkholderia sp. Tr-862 | reverse complement strand
GTCGGGCCGCGACGCCGGCGCATCCGCGCGACGTGCACCGCCGACCGCGGACGGCGCCGGAGGCCCGGTGTACGCCTGCGCGATTTCAGCGACCTTGCTGACCAGGCTCTGCGGCAGCGGCGGCCATTCCTGGCGCTGGAACGCATACTGATAGGGCAACACCGATGCTTCGAACAGGGCAACCCGCCTGGCGATATCGGCCGACGTGCCAATCGCCCTGTCGACTTCCTCGCGCTCGTGCGACGTGAGTTCGCCATCCACGTATGCCATGAGCAGGATGTCGTCCATTTTCATGCCCCCTGATCCTCACTCTTCGCTGCGCCCTTCATGGGTCGTTCCTTTCCATCGCTGAACAGGGCGCCGATCGTCTGGCGGGCACGCGAAAGCCGGCTCATGATCGTCCCGATGGGTACGCCGAGCGCCTCGGCCGCTTCGCCATAGCTGAGCCCCTCCACGGCGACCAGCAACATGACCACGCGCTGCGCTTCGGGCAGCTGCTGCACCGCCCTGACGATCTGCGCATCCAGCGCCTGCTGTTCCAGGGTCGGCGCGGTGGGATCGGCGATGGTTTCGAGCAGGTCGTCGTCCCAGTCCATGCCCGAGCGCCGACGCACGCTGCGTGCGCGGAGTTCGTTGAGCCAGGTGGATTGCACGATCGAGAACATCCAGCTGAGCGGCGCGGTTCCCGGTCGTAGCTGATGCGCGCGTTCGAGCGCACGGACGCACGCGCCCTGCACGAGATCCTCGGCGTCGTGCCGGTCGCCGGAGATTCGCAGCGCGAAGGTCCAGAGGCGCGGCAGCATCGCGGGGAGCATGGCGGACAGTTCGGCTGCGGTCATCTACGTCGATCCTCCCGCGGTGCAACCAAGCCGACGTTGACGAACTGCAGTATCTGACGTGTATCCATGGGTTTAGGCGAAATTAAGCGGGCAACACCCCTGCAGTCCACGTAAACAGCTGGACGGCGCAGATATTCCATCCGCCGTCGCGTATTACCCGAACTGCCGGATCACAGGTCCTCGTGCCAGAGCGCGCGTTCGCTCAGGCCCGGGCGATGAACGGATAGGTCAGCAACCCGAACTGCACCAGATTGACGCCGAAGTGCGCGAGCACGGCCGATTGCAAGCCGCCGGCGCGAGCGGCGAGCCCGTATCCGATGCCTGACAGGCCGGCCAGCAGAACCAGCAGCGCGCCGCCCTGGTAATGAGCAAGGCCGAACAGCACGGCGCCTGCGACAAGCGCCAGCCAGCCGGCATTCGGTTGCGCGCGCATCAACCGCGTCACGCCCGCCTGGATATAGCCGCGGAAAAATGCTTCTTCCGCGAACGCGACCAGCAGAAGGTTGTCGAGCACCCACAGCCACGCGAAATGCGGCCACTTCGGCGCCCACGCAATCAACCCGGCCCACCAGGCGATCGAGAAGCAGACCACCGAGGTCGCCGCGCACGCGACGACCGCCGCGATCACCCGTGTCGACAGCGGCTTCTCCGGCAGAACCCACGGGTAGGCCAGCACCAGCCAGAATGCGATCAGCGGCTTGTCGAAGTTCAGATACATCGTGTAGGGCGCCGCATCCGGCGTCAGGCGTGCCGCATGAATCACCCTGAGATTGTCGAAACCCGGCAGCCAGTGCTGAAACAGTCCGACCGCAATGACGCAGAAGACGACGTTGCACAAAACCTTGCCGGCGAACGGCAGATTCCGCTGCAACAGCACGCCGGTGCCGACCAGCAGTGCAATCGGCACGAGCGCGATCGGCTGCAACTGCCGCGACGCGAACGCGATCGCATAGCCGATGGCGAGCAGGCTCAGCGTGAGCCCGCGCGGCATCCTCGAGATCGCCGTCAGTGCGGCAAGAAAAATCGCACACCACGTCAATGCGGTCATTGCACCTTCCGGAGAGTTGCCAACGGCGCGTCGATCGCGTCGAGCGCCGCACGCGTATCAGGCCACCGTGACGACCACGTCGATGTTGCCGCGCGTCGCCTTCGAATACGGACACGTCTGGTGCGCCGCATCGACCAGCGCCTGCGCGACGTCGGCGTCGACGCCCGGCACGCTGACGTTCAGCCGTGCCTGCAGGAAGTACGCGCCGTCGTTCGTGGCCAGATCGATCTGCGCATCGACATGCGTGTCGCGCGGCAGCGAAACCTTCAGCTTTTGCGCGGCCAGGCCCATCGCTCCGATGAAGCAGGCCGACCAGCCCGCGGCCAGCAACTGCTCGGGATTCGTGCCGGGCGCGGCCGAGCCGGGAGCGGAGAGCTTCACATCCAGGCGGCCGTCCGCGCTGTGCGCGGCGCCGTCGCGCCCGCCGGTGGTGCGAACCTCGCCGGTGTACAGAATTTTCGTTTCGTGGTTCATGGTCGGTACCGTGTTGAACAGGGTGGATGAATGGCGAGGCCGGCGATCAACTGCCGCGGTAGAGCTGTTCGAGCGCCGCGAGCTGGCCGTCTTTCTCCGCCTGCACCAGTTCCGCGCGAACCTGGGCGCGCGTCTTGCCCTTCGGCGCCTTGCCGCCCGGCGCCCATTGGCTCGCTTGCCCGACGGTCTGGTCGTTGATGCTCGTGTCGACGGCGCTGCTTGCAAAAGCGGAAGTGGTGGCTGCAACGGCGGCGCACGCCGCGAAAACCAAAGCGATCGTCTTTACTTTCATGTCGTTCTCCTGGATAAATTCGGCTGTCGCGAATCTGTCGGGGCGCTCGGCGGTCGCTGATCTCGCGAAGCCGTCTCGAGCGCCCTGATCGGATTCGATCGATGAGTTGCATTAAATCCAGACGACGTATCTGACGTGTGTCTCGACAAATGGCTTTTGCAAGGCCATGTATCCAGGCCGGTTTCATACACATTGAGAAACAAAACTGCCGTCTCGTTTTCGGTCGATCGCCAAACAAAGCCCGGTTTTTCCGACAAAATGGCGCCACGACAGCGCGTTCACCCTTCACGTCGCTGCCACGAAAAAACCAACGGAGAGATAGCCGATGTCCAGATACGCCCTCGCAGCGCTGCTGCTGTTCAGCGTCATGACTGCGGTCGACGCGCACGCCGAAACGATCAAGCCGATCAAGGCGTCGAGGTCCGACCTTGCCGGTGCGATATTCAATCGCGCCGATGCCGTGAAAAAAGACGAAGCCGGCGAAACGAGCGCGGACGTCGCGACGTTCACGTCGACCGACAACGCTTACCAGACCGGCGTGTATCGATCCGGGCCGTCGCATGAGGAAATCAAGGGGCCGCACGGGCTGCCGTACAACGAGTTCCTGTACTTCCTTTCAGGCAGCGTGAAGCTCACGTCGTCGGACGGTTCGGTGATGCTCGTGAAGACCGGTGAGGCCGTTACGCTTCCGAAGGGATGGACGGGACATTTCGACACGCCCGGCTATACGAAGCTCTATGTGACCTACAACCCCGACGACAGGAAAAAATAGTCCGGCACATGTCGAGCAATTCGGTCACGGCGGAATAGCGCACCCTCCTCGATTGTTCTGTTGAGGCAGACCATCACTTCGGGAGTCAAGCGGTGCGGAATCAACCACAGGAAATCGACGACAATCAGCGGCTCGTGCGAACGCTCGGGAGCACGGAACACCTGTTCTGGCTGCTCGACCAGAATCGGCCGACGCACTTCGCGATGGTCGCCGAGATCGACCGGCGCTTTGCGCCGGACGCATGGCAGGCGGCGTTTCAGGCGTTGCAGCACAGGCATCCGCTGCTATCGACCTGCATCGCCATCGACGCGCAACAGCATTCAGGCTTCTATCGCGTGACTGACGCCGCGGTGCCGTTGCGCGTGCTCGAGCAAGACCCGACTGCGTGGCAGGCGGAAGCGGCCCACGAAATCGCCACGCGCTTCGTCGGGTCCGCGGCGCCGCTGCTGCGCGCGACCTTGCTGCAAGGCGAATGCAGCTCGACGCTGATTCTGGTTGCGCATCATTCCGTGGTCGACGGCATGGGCAGTGCATCGCTGATCGACGATCTGTTGCGCAGCTGTCGGGCGAGCGACCGGGGCCGTTGCCGTTGGTGCCGTCGCTGGAGACCATGCTTGATACCGATCTTAACGACGCCGCCGTCTTGCCGCCCCCCGCGCCGGCGCCCGCACCCAAGCCATTTCGTCCGGACGCCGCGCAAGCGCCGCATGTCGACGCCATTGCGCTTTCCGCCGACGTCACCCGCCGGCTCGTGGTCCGCGCACGTGCCGAGCAAACCACCGTGCATGGCGCGATTGCCGCGGCCGTTCACGAAGCCGGCCGGCGTCTGTCCAGCGCGTGGACCGAACGCGCGTTGAGAACCGTCACGCCGATCGACCTGCGCGGTCTCTCCGACGACGCGCGTGTCGCCGCCGGCGTCTACATCACGCAGACCATCACGATCGACGAACACCCGCGCGGTACGGATCTATGGACTGCCGCCCGCAAGATCAAACAGGATCTTGCACCGTCGCAAGCGCGCGAGAGCGTGGCGGCGGAACTAAAGGCACTGGATGCCGTGATGTCCGCTCGGCCCAGCGTCGAGCATGCGGCCGGGTTTCTATCGGCCGTGCTGGCCTTCGACGTCATGGTGTCGAATCTGGGCAATCAGCCGATTGCTTCCCAGTACGAAGGCTTGTCGCTCAAGGCGCTGTGGGGCCCCATCGTGACGTCGGGTTTCGCCGACGACCAGATCATCGGCGCGTGCACGATCGATGGCGTGCTACGTCTCACGCATACGAGCCATGGCGCGATACGCGGACTGCTCGAAGAAGTCCGCGCGATTCTCGAGGAAGCCGTGAGCTGACCGTCGGAGGCTGCTCGCCTCGTCGGCGCTCGACGCCGACCATCGTCGCGCGTCGCAACGGCAGACGGATTCCGGAACACCGGCGCGTGCGTTCAGCACGCCACCGGCAATGCCCGCTTGCGGTGCTCGACGATCGACAGAAGCAGCGCCGCCAGCCCGCATGCCGCGATCAGTATCAACAGCATCGTCTTGCCCATGCTGACCAGCACCATGCTGCCGAGCGCGGGGAATCCGAATGCGCCGACGAAATACGACGCCACGAACCACGTCAGCACGGCGTGCCGGTGCCGCGCATCGGCACTGTTGACGGCCTGCGCCTGAACGATTGGATAGATGAGGCCATACCCGGTGCCGAGCAGCACGGCGCTGGCCGAATGTAGCAGCGCGTTGTGCGGCACCGCAAACGTCACGGCGACGCTCAGGATCATGAAGCCGAGCAGGATCTGCGTCGTCGCGCTGACGCGGATCTGAATCACGACCGCACCGAGCAGCCCGCGGATGACGACCACCGTGGCGGAATACAGACCGAAAAACGTTCCGGCCTTCACGCCGGGGCCCTGCGCCATCGACATCTGGAACGTCATCAGCCCCGAGAAGACGCTCGAGCCGAGCGCGATGATCGCGATCGGATAAATCGCAGGCGTGCGGGCGATCGCGCCCATCTCGCGTACCCACCGATCCCGCCTCGGCGGCGCAACGGCGTGCGACGCAGGCGAGAGGCGACCGAAACATTCCAGCATCACCGCGGCCGTCGCGCACAGCGCGCCGACCGTGCAGAACACCGCGCCCGTCGTCCAGTGCCAATTGCGTATCGCAAGTGCCGCAACGGCCGGACCGCCGCCGACGCCGGCCATCTGAAACGACCCGAACCGCAGGAACCAGCGCTCACGTTCGATATCCGCCGTGCGCTCTGCGATCATCATCGGCGCCGCGAGGCAGAAGCCGCCCCAACCGATGCCGACCAGCAAGCCGGGCACGACGCTCAGCGAGCCGGTGCGCGCGATCAGCGCGAAGCCGACGACGCCCGCGCCGACGACCAGCGCCGCCAGCGCGGTCGCCCGCGCGGCGCCGATCCGGTGCGCGCACCATGCGACCAGCGGCAGGCCGAGCAGCGCACCGATCATCGCTTCGGCCAGTGCGGCCCCCGTGTCGATGTCGCTTCCGCCCGCCACACGGAAATGCATCGACAGCAGAAATGTCGCGCCGTAGCCGCATGCCGTCAGCAGCGCGCCGAGCAGCACGAACGAGGCGACGCGCGGCGACATCGTGCGTGGATCGGCCATCATGCTTCCCCTTGTTTCAAGATTCCGGTCGATTCGGGCGGCGACGCGACAAGCTCGCCGCCCCCAGGCCATCGCAACATGATCCGCACAATCCGCAATCGCGGAAATGAACTGTTCCGATGATGCGCCGCATACGTTCGTATAGGCGCCGACGACAGCCAACGTCCCCGCACACGCGCGCGACGCGCTCAGGTATCGGCGAGCGACAAATCGGGACGCTGCGCGACGGTTGCGGCGAGGATCGTGAGCTCCCGACTGACCGGAACGCGCGCCTCGCCGGCGTGAGGGCGAAACACCGGGTCGCCGCGGCCGATGCAACGCCCGGTCAGTGCACAGACCGCCGCGCCGTCGGCAAACCCTCTGCTCCAGATCTGCTCGGTAGATTTGCCCAGACACGCGTCGCTCCACGAGACGCTGATCGCGCTGGCCGAAATCCGCCTCACGATCACGACGTTGACGGGCCGCCGCGCCATGCGCGAACCTGCGCTTGCACGGCGCGGCCGGTGCCCGACGGGCCACTTCTTCGTGCACGCGTGGAGCTGCTCGGCGGACGGATCGAGCACGTTCAGCAGCACCCGCGCGACGATGTTGTCTTCGGACGGCGTGGTCATCGGCGGTCTCCGGCAGCCGGCTTCATTCGGCCTGCGCCGGCGGAAACGAAACCGATTCGCTCAATTCGCGCCATTGCGCGTCCTCTTCCGCACGGAACCTTGCCGCCGCGCCGGCCACCGCGACCGCGTCGCTGCCCATCAGCAATCGCAAAGGCGCTGTCGGCGAGCCGGCGATGCCGAGCAGCGCCCGGGCAATCCGCGCGGGATCGCCGGGTTGCGCGCCGTCGATGCTACGCAAGCGTGCCGCTACCGGCTCGATGATCGGCTTGTACGCGTCGCTGATCGGCGGAATGGTCATCGACGAACCGGCCCAACGGGTCCGCATCGATCCCGGCTCGACGATCGTGACCTGGATGCCGAAATCGCGGACCTCCTTCGCCAGCACTTCGGAGAACCCGCCCACCGCCCACTTGGCTGCCTGATAGGCGGCGAGTCCGGGGCCGCCGACTCTTCCGCCCACCGACGAAATCTGAATGATGTGGCCGGCCCGTTGCCGCCGCATGAACGGCAGTGCCGCACGCGTGACGTTGCACACGCCGAAGAAGTTGACCTCGATCTGCTCGTGCAGCGCGCTGTCGGTGATGTCTTCGATCGACGCCAGATCGGCGTAGCCCGCGTTGTTTACCAGCACGTCGAGACGACCGAATTGCTCCACTGCCAGGCTGACGGCACCGCGCGCCGCGTCCGGATCGGTGATGTCCAGCGGGATCGCCAGAATCCGGTCGCCATAGGCGTCCGTCAGGCTGGCCAGACGCGTCACGTCCCTCGCCGTTGCCGCCAGTTTGTGGCCGGCGGAAAGCACGGCCTCCGCAAGCTGAAGACCCAGGCCGCCGGAGCAGCCCGTGATGAACCAAACCTTGCTGTCATGCATTGTCGTACTCCCGGTCATTTGCGATCGACGTCCGGTTCCCCACACGTCGTGAAAACCGGTGTTTGCCGAACCCGACGTCATGCGTCATTGGGAGCCCGCCATGTATCTCGCATATGTCTCTCGCGTATCGGAATGTATCTGGCGACGTTCCGCAGTCGACGAGAGGCCTTCACAAACGAATCATCATCCGGATAGCCACACGATTTCATGTGAGGGAGTGACGGTTTTCGCTATCTATAACACCCGAGGCGTTCGGCTATTCCCCCCTCCGCTCTGAAAAAAGCGTCGTACAAAATCCGCATGATCGCCGGCCAAAGTCAGACAATGCCTTCGACGCTAGACCGCTCGCCCGTTCACCTCGCGAATGCTTTCGCAATTTCGATGCGCACATCGTGCTGCGTGAGCAATCGAACGATGTACCGCCGATCATTGAGCCTCCGCGCGTTATCGACAACGAAAGCAGATACTCATGCGAACCACGAGCCTATGTAATACCGGCGTGCCAGACTCCACGGCGGACCCGGCCGGCCCGACTGACGCCGGCGCACCGACCAATTCGACGGAAACGACGCGATCCCGAGCGAGCGCCTCCCCTGGCCTGATCGCACTTCAAGCGATAAACCGGAGCGACCGCTCCCCGGCAGCCGGATCGCCGGACAATCGCCGGAGAAGTCGGGCACCGTCATCGAATAGCGGGGTATCGACGACGCCCTCGATGTCCATCTCCCACGCAGCGATCGCGCTTGAACCGAATGCTGTCGAGATGCATGCCGTCGAGGCTCATCCGCCTGCGTCAATCGGCGCGCGCGACGCGCGGGCCATGCTCGCGGGACTGGAAAAGGTGACGCACCGGCTCACCGCCTCGCTGGCCAAAGCCGCCGATGTTCATCGCAGGGTCACCGATGAACTGCGCGGCCCGGGCCCCGATTGCCTGACGGAGGAGAATCGTCGAAAGATCGATGACGCCCAGAATTTCATCGCGGCCGCGGGGCCGGTGAAGGCATTGCTCGAGCGTCTGGTCGGCGACCTCGAATCGCAGTTGGCCGCCGCATCGCCGGAGATCGACTCCGGTGCGTCGTCGAAGGTCAGCAGAACCCAGCGCCGCATCGCACTTGCGGAAGTAGTCGGGGCGATCGCGGCCAAGAATGCGGCATGGTACGCGCTGCCCGGACTCATTCCGGCGACCCATGTGCGCTTCGACAACGTCGGGGAAATGACGAAGCTGGTGACATCCCGATCGGCGCTTGCACTGCTCTTCGCTGCCGTAACGGAATATCCGCTTGCCACCGACGGGCAACGACGATTCAAGGATGCCGGTGGTCAGATAAACCAGTTACAGGGTTTTGCGCAGGCGCTCGACCAGGCTTTCGCGCTCGCGATCCTGTTCGGCATCAACAAGGCTACCGGGCAGGAACCTCCTCCGGGCTATCAAGTTGCCGGATTTGCACTGAGCGCCACAGGCGCCGCGTTTCAAACCGGTGCGTTGAACGGCTTGATCATTCGCATGCTTCGGCCCGTTTTCGACACGCTGTCGAAAAAATCGGCACGCTCCGGCGACGATCGATCTTCCGTCCTCCCCACCCACACTTCGCGAGCGCATTCGGCACCGGCGGAGCAGGCGGGAATACGGAATCCCGTACCATCTCTGAACACCTGGCTCGACACCGTCCCTGCCGAGGATTTCGTCGAGATGAACGCCGATCTGGACAATGCCTGCGCTTCCATCGCCCGATTGCACGACGCCATCTTTCCTCGCGAACCTGAAGTGCTTCCACGCGACATGCATCCCGCGTCGCCCGCGGCCGATTATGGAACGCACGTCGAGCGGTTCAGCGGCAATTTCGCGGCAATACAGAGCGCCGTTCGCGAGTTCCGCAACGATCTCCCCGACGATGACGAACGCCTGACCCGAATCGACGCGGCACTCGCGCATGCGCAGGACGCGGAACGCGCGATAGCGGAATTGCGTGACAGCGCCACGCCGAGAAGAACGGCGTTCTTTGCCGCGATGGCGATCCTGAGCACGGTCGGGTCCGTGCTCGGCGCCATCGGCCCTTCCGTTCAAAATGCGTGGCTCTCGGACATCAACCACCGCGCCGCGATCTTCGGCGTGACGTCTTCGGTATTGCAAGCGTTCGCCAATCTCGGGCAATTTCTCGGCGGCGCCAAACCGGGCGACGGGCGCCTCGCACGTTTCCTGAAGATCGGCATGGAGGACGACCAAAATCCCTACCGGGCGTGGACCAAAAACTGGCTGCGATCGGTCAGGTTTCTGCTGGGCGAATTCCCGCTGCTTCAGCTTTCCACCACGTTTTCCGAAATGGCCAATAAAGAAGCGGGCAAGTTGCCTCAGGCGCCCGTGCAAGGCACCCCGTCCGCCTATACGATCCGCAACGTGCAGGAGGCCTTTCGGGCCATTTTCAGTCTCGCCTTCACGGCGTTGGCGCTTGGCGAGAAAGCGAACTGGAACCACTATCTGGGGCTCGGCATCGCCGCGCTCGGTGCGATCGTACCGACTGTGATCGAGTATGCCGGTACCGGGGCGCGCAATGGCCCGGCGCTTTCGTCCGGCAACGGCTAGTGCATCGGCAGGTCGCGCATGACAGCAACGTGGAGCGGCGTGGCGCGTCCTCGCCGCTATCTGCGCGACTGCCCCAGCTCGAGATCAGCCTGCATCGCCAGCAGCTCGAGTTCCGAACGGGCATCGACGGCTGGTCGATGCCGATCGTTCACGCGATGGGCAAGCACCGTCGACTGCTCCGGTTCCGTGACGGAAGCGTCGATCGGACGGGCCTCCGGCCGCTGCGCGGTGCGGATGCCCGACCGGTCCTCGGGAAGCATCTTCCAGCGCCGCAAAATGCCACTTATGCGGCGCGCATAATCGTCGCGCAGGGACGGCGTCGCCGAGTGATACGCGCCGACCGCGGCCCAGGTATTGCCATATTTGTCGACCTGGCGCCGCAACAGCCACGCCGCGACGTACACGCTCTTGCACGGGGACATGAGTGCCTCTCTTCCGACGCCGAAGCGCGAAAGCGGCGAAAGATGAATCGAATTGATCTGCATCATTCCATAGTCGACCGACCCGTTTGCGTTGACGTGCATCGCATCGGCACGGTTGTGCGACTCCTGCCACGCAATGGCGCGCAGGATGAGCGGATTGACATGCTGATACGCGGCGGCATGATCGAAGCAGTCGGCGCGCGCGAACTGCGCCGCACCTGCACTGCAAATCAATACGAGGCAACGCAGCCCGATGCTCGGTACTTTCATGGACGAGTAACGTAAGACCATCGACGAGTGAGATGCGATCCGCGAATCCGGCAGCCATGCTCAGCCGGTCGCGATCGCCCTGGAGTCGCATCGTACGTACCGCGCGCCAACACGAGACCCGGCTTCCCGAAGCAATGCATCGACCGGCGAATCCGCAAACCGGGCACGGCAAATCGACAGACGCGATTCGTATTGCAACCGAAGTGCTTTGCCGGCAAGCGAACCGTCGGCGCTTATTTGGCGCGCCCGGCCGTGCCGCGATTTTTCCGTCGAATATGATTTGCGCTCCTCATCCAATTCATCGCGAGGCGTTCGTTATGGTGCGTAATATCGCGGCCAGTCGGCAAACGGCAGTCATGCAGCAATTACGCGCGCTTTTCCTGAATGGCGACGCGGCCACCGGCTGGGTGAGGTGGCGCGCACCAGGATGGCGCATGCTGTCGGCGGGGATCGTCACGATCGCCGCGTGCGCCGCTCCGCCGCTTCCGCCGATGAATCGCGACTTGCCCGAGTCGCTGAGGGTGCCGCCCGACGACGTGCTGGAAGACGTCCTGATGGCCGGCGGAGAGGTCGTGTATCGGTGCGATCGAGGCGACCAGGGCTTGAACTGGGTGTATCGCGGCGTTCAGTCGACGCTCGTCGATTCAACGGGCGAGAGTGTGGGCACCGCGTTGCCGGGCGGCTATTTTTCGAGTTACGACGGCAGCTATGTCGTGAGTCGCCCGGACGCCGAGGCGGCGGTGAGCCCGGACAGCCTGCCATGGGCCCGGCTCGTCGCCCGGTTCAACGGGGGAGACAAGGTCTTCGAGACCCGGTTCGCACGAACCGGGCTCATCCTGCGGGTGCAGACGAAAGGCGGCTTGCCGCCCGACCGGCCCTGCGTGCTCGCGGGCTCCGTGTTGAATGTCCCCTACTCGGCCACGTACCTGATGTATCGGTCTCCGTCCGTGCCGGCGCCTGCGATGCCGCTACCGTCGGCGAGCGTGGCCGGCGCGCCCGAGCGCGCCGTGATTCCCGGCAACCTGAATCCGCAACCCGGAGATTTCGTCAAGCTGCCCAGGAACGCGGCACTGCCGGACGGCGCACTGCCGCTGCCCGATCATTGAATCGCGGGCGGGTACTCGACCGATGTCGGCTGCGTGCGGAAAGCACATAGTGGCCGGCATATGCGAATCGAATAAATATAAATAATTTCGCAATGCATTTTTTGTGAATATTCCGCCGCGCGACGACGATACATGCACCCACGCCATTTGCCCGGAATACGCAAAACAAGCAAACGATAGCCCGTCAATCGACAGGTTTTTTGTATCGCTCTGTATCCGCGACGGATACGGAAAGGATTGGATACATTGACAGCCTGTCGAGCAATTTTCACGATCTGATCCTGTTGTAGGATGCCTCAACGACATCACTCACATCGGACGGCATCGCGCATGCGACGGAATTCGCGGCAAACGGGCAACCGCTGCATGTCAGGAAAGGTAGCGTCCGCAACGACCGGCTCGTGCCGGCTCACACGCGGCAGCCTGTCCCGCAGCGGCCATCGAGCGACGCTGCCGCGATGGAATTTTTGCGTCAGCACGATTGTTCTCCGTATGTGCGATGGCGAGACGGGTGTCGAGACGCCGAATTCAGGTCGATGGAACGTGAGCGCGGCGATTGCCGGCACGCGCCTCCTTACCGCGGCCGACGCTGCTTTCGCGCAGCCGGAACTGGAGCAAGCGCGGCCGTCAAAGGCTGTGCTGGTCAAGAGAGAGTCATGATGGGCAAGCAAGTACGAATCGTTCTCGTGGAAGACGACGTGATCCAACGATCGCTGCTGGCGTCGTGGCTGAAGACCGAGGGCTATCATGTGAGCGCCTTCGGCAACGGTCTCGATGCGCGAAACTACTTGTCGGATCACTGGGCCGACCTGATGATTTTCGACTGGGATCTGCCCGGCATCGGTGGCGACAGGCTGTTGACGTGGGTCCGTGGACGGGCGAGCCCGTCGGTGCCGGTGATCTTCCAGACGATCCATTCGAATGAAGAGGATATCGTCCGGATTCTCGACACCGGCGCCGACGATTTCCTCGTGAAGCCGTTCGACCGACGGGTGCTGCTCGCGCGGATCCGCGCGCTCCTGCGCCGTTCTCGCGCGTCGGCCAATGAAAGCAGGCAGATGATCGTCGGGCGACATTTGCTCGATCGCACGAACCTCAGCATCGTCGCGGACGGCATTGCGCACCCGCTCGGCACCAAGGAATTCGAACTCCTGTGGCATCTGGCATCGCATCTGGGAACCGTCGTCCAACGGCAGGATCTGCATTCGGTGGTGTGGGGCTGGGACGGCGGGGCCACGAGCCGGTCGGTCGACATGTATGTCAGCCGACTGCGTGCGAGCCTGCGATCGATCGGCATGGAATGGTCGATCCAGTCAGTCTACGCGAAAGGCTATCGGCTCCATGTGAGTGAATGCCGGCAGGATGTCGCCGACGAACTCACCGACGAGAGCGTCTAGGCAAACGCGGCCGAATGCATCGGCCGCAAGCACGGTTCGGAAAACGGAAGCCGAGGCAATGCCGGCACGCCGCGCCGCCGACATCGCCTGCCTGCCGTCATGCGACAGCGAGCGGCAACGTCACGCGCGCTTCGAGGCCGCCGGTGCTGCGATTGTTCAGCTGCAGCTCGCCCTGCATCGCTTGCGTCAGCCGCCGTGCGATCGCAAGCCCCAAACCGGATCCCGGCGCACGCGCGGCTGTCTGCGGCGCCCGGTACCACGGCGTGAATACCGCTTCCATCTCCGCCGGCACGATGCCCGGCCCTGAATCCACCACCGCAAGCATCACGCGCCGGGCATCGACGCGAACACACAGGCGGACATCGCGACCGTAACGCAGCGCGTTGTCGATCAGGTTGACGAGCACGCGCCGCAGCGCATGCGGAAACGTCACGAGCGGACAGTCCAACCGCCCGTCCAGCGCGACGGCCAGCCCCGCGTCGCGATAGTTGTCGACCAGCGAGCCGAGCAACTCGTCCACGTCGACGCTGCGCGGCGGCTCCGCCACGCTGCACTGAAGCCGTGCGCAGGCAAGGCTCGCGTTGATCAGCTCCCCCATCTCGGCAAGGTCGCGCTCCATCGCATCGCGCAACGCGCGATCTTCCAGCATTCCACTACGCAGCATCACGCGCGTCAGCGGCGTGCGCAGATCATGCGCATAGGCCGCGAGCACATGCAGCAGTTCCGTTACGCGATCCGCATGCTGGTGATGCGCGCCGTTGATCGCGGCGGCCAGTCTCGCGATCGACGGCGTGCCGCGCTCGACCAGTGAACGGGGCAGCTCTTCCAGTCCATGGTCCTCCAGTGCCGCGGCGAGTTGCCGGATTGCCGCGTCCAGTCGCAGCGCACGCAGCCACAGCACCGCCGCCACCAGCGCGAGCATCGCGCACGTCACGCTCGCCATCAGAAGATCGCGGTCGACGGCGGGAAGCAATGCATTCGCGAGCAAATCCCGAGCGTCGTACAGCGCCGCCGCCACGAACAGCACGCCAGCGACGACGAACAGTCGGGCCGGACACGCGACGAGACCGCGTGCATGCTCGCGGCATGCGCGGCTGAAGTTGCGTATGGAGCGCGTGAGCCGAGCGTCAAACCAGGCTCCGGACGATAAGGTAGGAATGTTGGCCATCTTCGTTCTCCTGTCGCCGTCGCGGCGGACGGTACAGGGAAGATGAAAACATGCGTGCGGGGGTTCGCACCATCAAACAAGCGGCCATCTACCCCCTACGAAGGTTTAGGTCGCCGTTGCGGCGCAGGCCGGCGATCAGCCGTATCCGAGCGCACGCGCGAGCCAGCCTTCGAGCTCCTGTGCGTCGATCGGTTTCTCGAGGAGACACAGCGCGGTGCTGGCCCGCGCTCGCTCGGACGTGCGGACGCTGACAAACGCCGTGACGAGCACAGTAGGAATGCGCAGGCCGCGTGCCTCCATCCGGGCCAGCACTTCGAGGCCATCCATCTCGGGCATCTGGAGATCGCAGATCAGGCAGCTCGTGCGCGACACCACGTCGGACGCCAGGAATGCCGGCCCCGACGCGAATTCGCGCGCCTCCCCGCCGAGCGAACGCACGAAACTTCCCGCGGCGGCGCGCACGAAAGGATCGTCGTCGACAATGGACACGAGATCGGAGGCTGAGAGTGAAAAAGGCATCCCTGCTTATGACGAGGGGGACGGACCGGGCCCGTCCCGAGCACTGTTACCCAAGTTGCCAGCATACCGTCACGCCGCGGCATCGCCATCATACCTACGTATGGGTAGGCTCGCCCGCGCCGCCGCTAGCGCGACGGCACGTTGATGCCGAGCGCAGTCATCTTGCGCACCAGTTCAGCCACCGAGCGGCACTTCATTTTTCGCATCGCCTGGCTGCGATGAATCTTGGCCGTGATCTCCGCGATGCCCATGTTGCCCGCGACCTGCTTGTTCATCAGGCCCGTCGCGACGTGTTGCAGCACTTCGCATTCGCGCGGCGTCAGCGATTCCCAACAGGCGCGCAGATCGAGCAGCGAGTGATCGTCCTGCAGCCGTTTCGCATCGCGGTCGAGCGCCGCGATCACCGCATCGATCATGTCCTGGTCGCGGAACGGTTTCGTCAGGAAATCCATCGCGCCGGCTTTCATCGCCTTCACCGTCATCGCGATATCGCCGTGCGCCGTGATGAAGATGATCGGCATCTGCGGACCGCCGCTCTCGGCCAGCGACGTCTGAAACGCGATGCCGCTCTGCCCGCGCAGCCTGACGTCCAGCACGAGGCACGACGGTCCCGCGCCCTTCGGTGCCGCGAGAAACTCTTCCGTCGACGCAAAGGCGCGAACCTCCAGGTCGATCGATCGCAGCAGGCTGATCAGCGCGGCACGCACGAATTCGTCGTCATCGACGACGTAGACGATGCGGCTGTTCCGATCAGGTGTCGCGTGGGGCATTCTGGTTTCCGGCATCGATATTCGCTGATGAATTTTCAGGAGTGGCCGCGCAGCGGCTCAAACACAACAACTCGAAGAACCTGTCCGCCCGCTGCGCGTCGCGCCGACGGACGACACATCATGGATCGACGCGCGGCAGCATCACGGTGGCTCGCGTACCGGCACCTTCTCGCGGCGACAGCGTCAACGTTCCGCCGTGAGCGTCCACGATCGAATGCGAGATGGCGAGGCCCATGCCCATCCCGTTCTCCTTGGTCGTGAAAAGCGGTTCGAGCAGCCGGTCCGCGATATCGGGTGCAATGCCGCTGCCCGAATCCTCCACGCTCACGCACACACTGTCAACGCCGTGCGCTTCGCACGCAAGCGAAAGACGACGGGCCGTCTCGAGTTCAGCCATCGATTCGGCACCGTTCGTCAGCAGGTTGATTACGACCTGCTGGAGCTGGATCCGGTCGCCGTATACGTAGACGGGACCCTCGTGACTGCGCAGCTCCAGCACCACGTCCAGCGTGTCGAGCTGCCGCGCGACGAGCGCCGCGGCCTCGCGCACGGCCTCGGCGAGGTCGACCGTCGCAAACTGCGGTGCGGCCTTGCGTGCCTTCGCGCGCAGCGTCTGGATGATGCTCTTGGCCCGCGCGGCGCTCCGATTGATGTGCGCGAGCATCTCCCGCGCTTCGCCGACGTCCGGCGGTTCCCGGTTCAGCCAGCGCAACCCGGCGCTTGCCGATGTGTCGACGGCGGCGATCGGCTGTCCGATCTCGTGGACGATCGACGCGACGAGCTCACCCATCGCGGTCAGCCGGCTGGCGCGCTCGAGGCCGGCCAGTGCGGCACGCAACTGTTCCTCGGCATGCGCGCGCTGACGGTTCTGCTCGACCAGTTCCTCATAAAGCCGCGCATTCTCGAGCGCGAAAGCGGCCTGCGACGCGATCACCTCCACCAGCGCCGCCTTGGCCGCGGTAAACATCCGCGCCGCCAGATTGTTTTCCATATACAGCACGCCGACGAGCGTCGCATAACGCATCAGCGGCACGCACATCACCGAACGCGGGCGCCGGCGGCGAACATAAGCATCCTGACCATGAACCGGCGACTCCGATGCATCGTCGATCACCACCCCTTCCTGCGTCCGCGCGACCGCCTGCACGACCGAGACGGGCAGCACGCTCGCCGTCAACGACACGGCCTCCTGCGTCACGACGATCGTACCGTCGATCACGTCCGCGCGCGCCGGCACATGCCAGACGCCCTCGCGCAGCACCGCGAGCGCGCCATGCTCGGCCCCGGCGCTTTCGAGCGTCGTGCGCAACAGCGTTTCCACGAGACGCGCCGGCACGATGTCGCTCGCCAGCGCGTTCGACACGCGCAGCACCGCGTTCACGTCCAGTGCGTGCATCCGGCTCCCGACCGGATTGCCGGCGCCGGCATCGAATACATCGGGGTGCGCGGCCTGCAACTGGCGCACCTTCGCCAGCGCCCCCCAACGCTGCCATGCGCTTTGCGCATGGCGCAAATACGCGTGCGCGGCGATAGTGTCGCGCCCCGCATGGAATCGCGCCGCATACTCGGCGGCCAGCGCCTCGACCTGCGCGAAGCCATGCCTGCCCGCGTGCGTCACGGCGCGCGCATAGGCTTCCGCCGCGTCCAGCGGCTGCCCGCTTACGCGCGCGTGCTCGGCGCGCACCAGCTCACGTCGCGCGACGAAGTTCTCCGGGCACGCCCGCGCCCAGACGTCGAGCTGCTCGACATGGCGCTGCAGCGCAGCCTCGTCGGACGCATCGCGGCCGGGCAGCGCAAGCAGTGCGAGCGCGCCGTAGAACGGCAAATCGGCCCGCTCGGCAAACGAACGCGCCGCATGCTCGCAAGCTTCCGCGTGCCGACGCGCGTCGAGCGCGTCCGGAAGATCGCCGAACAACAGTGCGGCCTGCAGCCTGTAGACCCAGTACGCGAGATCGACCAGGGTCGGCGGCCGGCCCTCCGGCGGCGCCAACACGTCGCGATCGTCGCACTCGCCTTCCTGTAGCCGCCTCAGCAGCATCTGCTGCGCGAGCAGCGCATCGATCACGAGCTGGAAATTCGCATCGCGCGCGATTGCAAGCCCGTGCGTCACCGTATCGCGCACGTCGCCGAGAAATTCGCCGGCGAACAGCATGCCGGTGGCTTCATTGCGCTTGCAA
Organism: Burkholderia sp. Tr-862; assembly: GCF_011753085.1. NCBI lineage: Bacteria > Pseudomonadati > Pseudomonadota > Betaproteobacteria > Burkholderiales > Burkholderiaceae > Burkholderia > Burkholderia sp. Tr-862. The sequence continues at coordinate 61,297 of NZ_VWWG01000014.1, read as the reverse complement.
TAGAGCGCGAAAGTATGATCGCAGCACTCGACCGTGATTTCGAATGCCCGCGAGATATACGCGCGGGCCGAGCGCGCCGGCAACACCCACGGCACCACGATCGTGCCGTGCGCCATGTATACACGGCCGCGATACCGATCGAGCCCGCGCTCGTCGACCAGATGCAGCGCGAGCTCGCCGAATGCCAGCGACGCGACGTAATCGCCGTAACGTACGCCAAAGATCTGGTTCATGCAGACGTAGACGTCGGCCGATGCATCGGAATGGCCATGCTCGATCGCCAGATTCACCGCGCGCAGCAGAATCATGTCGACCAGATCCTGGTCGGAATAGAGTGCCGGCGGGATCAGGTCGGCAAAGATGTCGACAATCGCGCGCTGCAGCGGATCCGCGATGATCGGCAGGTCACGCAGCGCGTCGATCCCGTTGCGGTCCAGCCAGCCGCGCAGGCGAAGGTATTCACGATGCACGTCCGCGCTGTCCGGATGGGGCGGGATATCGATGCCGGCGCGCTTCAGGAACGCAAGGCCGACACCGAGCGCCAGATCGAAGCGGCCCAGCGCCGTGTACAACGCCGCGCGCAGGCGCGTGAGATCCGCGCCGAACGTGCCGTCGCCGGCTACCCGCTCCAGCTCGGCCAGACGCGCTTCGGCGGCTTCGAGCGCACCGGTCATGAACTCGGCCTCGGCGCACAGCATGCGCGCCTGGAGCCCGTCGTCGGTGGTGTCCCGTTCGCCGAGGAAATCGACTGCCGCGCGAAAGAAGCCGAGCGCGGAATGATGCGCGGTGGCAGCCCGGGCTTGCTGCCCGGCCTCCAGGTTCACGCGCGCGAACGCGCGGCGCTGCGCGGGCGTCTCGACCACCGCGCCGGCGAGGTTCGCCTGCGCGGCCAGCACGAAGGTGTCGGCGCAGGCATCGCCGGCCGCCAGCAAACGGCACGCGATTGCATGATGCAGCGGCGCGCGCTCGTCCTCCGGGATCGACGCATACGCCGCCTCGCGAATGCGATCGTGCCAGAACGTCCAGTCGCCGCCGTCGCGCTGGAGACTGCCGGCATCGAGCGCCGCCTGCAGTCCCTCGATCGCATCGGGCTCGCTCAGGCCGGCCGCCGAGGCCAGCAGGCGCGTCGACGCACGCTGACCGATGCAGGCCAGCAGGCGCAACATGAATCGTGCGGCGTCCGGCAGCAGCTCGAACTGCCGCGCCAGCATCATCGCGACGTCGTCGCCGCCGCGATGCGCGGCAATGCGCGCCATGTTCCAGCGCCACAGGCCGGCGCCCGCATCGTAATCGAGCATGCCTTCATCGGCCAGCAGGCGCAGCAGATGATGCACGAAGAACGGATTGCGGCCGGTTCGCTGCCCGATCAGGTCGGACAACGGGCGAAGCGCATCGGTGTCCTGATGCAGCGCGTGGGCGATCAGCTCGGTCGTCGCGCGCTCGTTCAGCGGCCCGAGCTCCACCGTCAATGCATCGGGAACGTCAGCCAGCGGGCCGGCCCGCAACGGGTGACTCGCATCGATCTCGTTGCCGCGATAGGCGCCAACGAGCAGCAACGCCGTGTCGCGGTGTTGCTGCACCAGCCGCTCCAGCACCTGTATCGTGCCCGCATCCGCCCATTGCAGATCGTCGAGCAGCAGCGCGAGCGGACGCTCCGGTGCCGCGAAACACGCGATCAGCCGGGCGATCGCTTGCAGCACGCGCTCGCGCTCCAGCCCGGGCGCCAGTTCGGATTGCTCCGGTGGGCCCGCCTGCGGGCCAAGCACCGCCGAGAGCGCCGGCAGGAATCTCGCGAGCGTGCGTCCGACGGGCGCCACGGCCGTTCCGATTCGCGCGCGCCACATGTCGAATTCGTCGTCCGCGCAACCCAGCACGAACTGCAGCAGCGGCTCCAGCGCCTGGGCAAGCATCGCATACGGTGTGCCGCGGCGCCCTTCCTCGCCCTTGCTGGTGGCCACGAGCAGCGCGCCGTCGTGCCTGATTCGCGCGACGGCCTCCAGCAGCAGCGTCGACTTGCCGATGCCCGAGTGGCCGGAAACCCATGCGACGCGCATCTCGCCACCGGCGGCGACGGCACGGTACTGCGCGCGCAACGCGTCGATCTCCTGTTCGCGGCCCACCACGTGATCGGCTTGCTGCAGACGCTGCAGCGCCGCATGCACATCGAGCGCGAACATCGGAATGCGACCGTCGCGGCGCAGGCACTGCTCGCATCGCTGCAGATCGGCGACGAGCCCCGCCGCCGTGCCGTAACGCTGCTCCGGCGCCTTTTCGAGCAACTTCACGACAATCCGCGAAATCTGCTCGGGTACGTGCGGAACGAGTGCGTGAGGGGCGCGCGCCGAATGCGTGGCGTGCGCGTGCACGAGCCCGGCGGCATCGGTCGCATCGAACGGCGGCACGCCGGTCAACTGCTCATAGAGAATGCATCCGAGCGAATAAAGATCGGCCCGCGCGTCGACTCGCAGGTTCATGCGCGTGCCGAGTTCGGGCGCCGTATAGACGAAATCCGTGTCTTCCCATTCAAGACCGGTGTCGCGCAACGGGTCGGTCGCATCGGGGCCGATCGCATAGCCGAAACCCGTCAGGAACGCACGATCATCGTCATCCACGAGGAAGCGATGCGGCGCAAGCGCGCGATGCACGATACCGGCCGCATGCATCTCGCCCAGCGCGGTCGCGAGCGAAATCGCGCGTCGCAGAAACGCGGACAAACGCTGCTGCGGGGCAGCTCCGACGGTGAGCGGCATGCCGCCCGGATCGGCCAGGATGAGCACGGCGCCGCCACCGTGCGACACGATGGCTTGTGGCACGGCGGACCAGCGCTCGTGCAGCGCCGAGCGCAACACATATTCGCGTTGCAGCGCGGCGACCGCAGACGGTGCCGCGACGCCGCGCCCGGCGACCAGAACAGACGGCGCATGGTCGTCGATCGCGCGGTGCAGCCGTGGCGGGCCGGGGCTCAATTCGATAAAGCGGCGTGTCGAAAGTTCGATCATGCGAATGCAGTAAGGAAACGGTGGCGTTCATCAGCTCGAACGCCGCTGGCACGGCGACGTGGAGCACGGCATGCGGCACCCGTGCCACCGGCCACGTGTTGCGGCGGGATGCCGGGTTGTATCCGTTCGTTCGAACCCGCGGTCGTGACGCGGGCTGCGGGGCGCACTCGATTTCGCTCGTGCGGTGTCGCACCTCACCGGCCGCCTCGCCTTCTTCCAGGTACCCGTGATAACACGCGAACCCGCCGATTATTCCAGCCCGATATCTTGACACCCTCCCCCGCGTAAAGTCGGGGGATTCCTACGGCGCTCAACCCGGCATCGAGCCGGGATGAGTCGCTTCGGTGGGTTCCTGCTGCTGTCGGCATGACTGCACCGCTCACTTCACAGGCGCAACGGGCGTGTCCCGCCCTGAGAACATTGATCGCGCCGACCAGATCGGCATTTTCCTCGAAGCCACATTCGACGCACGCGAACCGCTCTTGCGTCTGCCGGTTGTCCGCCGATACATGGCCGCAGCACGGACAGGTGCGGCTCGTGTTCTGCGGCGGCACGGCGATGAGATACCCGCCGTTCCACGCCAGCTTGTAATCCAGTTGGCGGCGGAACTCGAACCAGCCTTGATCGAGGATGGACTTATTCAGGCCGGACTTGGCTCGAACGTTTCTTCCCGGTTTCTCGGTGTTGCCAGCCGCCGACTTGGACATGTTCCGTATCTGCAAGTCCTCGATACACACCATCGCGTGGTTTTGGCTGATCGCGGTCGTGGCCTTGTGCAGGAAGTCACGGCGGGCATTGCCGATGCGGGAATGAATACGCTGGACACGGGCTTTCGCCTTCTTCCAGTTGCTGCTGAACTTCGACTTGCGGCTCATTGCCTGCTGCGCTTTGCGCAGCCGATCCTCGTGCCGCTTGAAGCTGTTGAGTGGTGCGTAGAACGTGCCATCCGACAACGTGGCGAAGCGGGCGATGCCCATGTCGATGCCGACTGCGCCCCCCTTGGGCACGGACTGCTCGACCTCCCGTTGGGTCTGGATGCTGGCGAACCATTTGCCGCCGCTTGCGGACACGGTGATCTGCTTCACTTCGCCCAGCACATCGCGGCTGTTGCGATAGCGCAGCCAGCCGAGCTTGGGCAGGAAGATGCGGCTGTTGGCCTGATCGAGCTTGATCTGCTTCGGGTCGGGATAGCGGAAGCTGTCGCCTTGGCCCTTCTTCTTGAAACGCGGAAACTCAGCCCGCTTGGCGAAGAAGTTGGTGTAGGCCCGCTCCAAATCCTTGAGCGTCTGTTGCAGCGGATGCGTCGGCGCATCCTTGAGCCACGGCGTTTCCGGGCCGTTGCGCCATTCGGTGAGCAGCTTGCACAGCCCGGCATAGCCGAGCTTCTGCTCGCCTTGCTCATAGCGTGCCGTCTGCACCGCCAGTGCCTTGTTGAACACGAACCGGCACGACCCGGCGAAGCGGCGCATGTCGCGCTGCTGGTCGCCAGTCGGCATCAGTTCATATTTGAAGGCTTGGAGACGTTGCATGCAGAAAGTATAGTTTGGTCTATGAGCAACGACAACGATATTCGGCACGGACGGCACTGCGTTTTTCTGATGCACGTCCATTTGGTCTTCGTGACTAAATACCGCCGCGAGGTGTTCACCAAGAACATCTTGGACGACCTGCACAGCATCTTCACCAGCGTCTGCGCCGACTTCGAGGCGGAACTGGTGGAGTTCGCCGGTGAGGACGATCACGTTCACCTGTTGGTGAACTATCCGCCGAAAGTGGCCGTGTCGGCGCTGGTGAACAGCCTGAAAGGTGTTTCCAGCCGCATGATCCGCAAGAAGAACTACCCGAGCATCCGCAAGAAGCTATGGGGCGGTGCGCTGTGGTCGCCGTCCTACTTCGCCGGAAGCTGCGGCGGTGCGCCTATCGAGATCATCCGCCAGTACATCGAGCAGCAGCAGACGCCACACTGACCGCTGAAAGGACGCCTACGGGGTCCGCGCTATCCTTCCCCGGCCTGAAGGCCGAGGCTTGCCGCGCACCGGGGTCAATGCAACAACGCGCGCCGGCGAATGCATGCGCGTTGTCGAAGCGCACTCGCGTCGCGCCGTGACCGGCGCTTTCGTATCCGGATGTATCGCGTGTCCGCATCGATACATGACATTGCAAAATGCCGCGCCGCAGACACATGCGGGATACCTTCGCGGTGCTCAATACACATGCGACGGATTCTGACGACATTCGCGACGCGGCCGGCGCATCCGGCTCCCGCGTTCGCCAGAGGCCGTGCATAACATTCGATCGACTCACCTTCCGGATTCCGACATGAAGACCTTCAGGATCACCTTCGCGCTCGTCGCGTTTGCTACCGCGGCCTGCGCCCATGCAGCGGCCCCCGTCGACTCGTTGACGGGGAATCAAGATGCCGTGGCCACGACCCAATGGGCACCGGCCATCGCGATGCCGACGGGGAAGACACGTTCCGAAGTTCGTCAGGAGCTCGCTCGCGCGCGCCAGAGCGGCGAGCTCGACGCGCTCAGGAAACTCTATTCCGGCCATTGAAGCACCGACGTTTCCGGAGGTCCGGCACGGGCAGGCGCAATGCTCGCCGGCTCGTGCGCGCTGTATCGGCGGCCGCCCATCCACGTCCAGACGAAGCCTCGAAGATGCCGGGATTCCTCGGCACCGCACGTGCGGCCGACGCGTCGCGCGACGTGCAGCGGGAGACGGGACATCGCATCGACACGCGGAGCTGACGTCGACGAGCGACGTCGCGCGCCTGCCGATGCAAACCGGCCGCGACACGATCGCCGGCGCGGGGAATCGCATCGGAATAAACGATCGCCGTCGCGTGTTCAGTGTTAGCAGTCGCGCCCGCTTCCACGCACGTACCCGCGCGCGGACCGCTTGTACCGGTGCCCGTCATGGGCGATCTCATTCCCCCGCCGCCAATATCGAAGATGTCATCGCTGTCCAGAATGCTGCTCGTCTATGACGGATCCAACGAAGCAAACGCCGCACTCGCACGATGTGCGTCGCTTTCCCGCGCATTGTCGGCCACGGTCGACGTCGTCGCCATCGTCGACAATGTCACCGCCAACGCGCGGTCGGCCGGACTGCTCAGCGAGCTCGCCCATCAGCGGCTGGCAGAATCCGCCCATCACGATCTTCAACGGGCGATCGACAACCTGACGGACCACGGCATCGCCGCGCGCGGCTATGTCCGCTTCGGACGCGCGGCCGATGCTATCGCCGCGCATGCGTCGACAACCTGCGTGGACATGATCGTCGTCGGTTATCGTGCCCCTACCGGGTTCGCTCGCTGGTGGCGCGAGCCTCCCGTTCACTTCGATCTGGCCGAGCGTGTTCCGGGTGCAGCGCTTGTCGTCGTCACGGTCCCGTCGACCTAGCGCCGGCGCGCATCGATGTGCGCGGACGACGCGCCATCGCGTTCGTCCGCGGTTCGCCGCGGTTCGACGCCGTTCGACGCCCGGCCTAAATCGCGTCGGCCGCATCGATGCACGACTGAACGGTCGCGGCAAGAATCATCCGCTGCTGGTTGGCGGGCAGACAGACATCGCTTCCCCGCGGACGAAACACCGGGTCCCCGCGTTGTATCGCCCGCCCCGTCAGCGCACATATCGACGGAACGCGCGCGCGGCTCCTGCACCAGATCTGCTCGGCATACCGCCCTGAACACGAGTCGCTCCACGAAACAGTGATCATGGACAACGACAGGCGCTCCATCACGGCTATCCTGGTAGGCGGTTCGGTGCGCGCACGCGCATCGTCCTCGTTCCATTGACGCGACCCGAGGCGTCGCGCCTTGTATCGCGTGCGCTGCGCTCGCAAGCACACACTGCGCTGTTCCTGCGAAGGATCCAGGACATTGATCAACGTGCGAGCCACGATGTCCGCTTCATGCAGCATCCCCATCACCTCTTCTCCCAATCAATCGGATCGATCATGTGAAAGCGGACGCACGAATCACCGACACCCCGTCATTCGGCCCCGCGATGCGCGCGCCCTCGCTCAGGCTCCGCCTTTCTCACGCAGCATCAGCTCGCTTTTCACCGATTTGACGCCGTTGATCTTCCTGGCCGACTCGACCGCGAGATGGTCTTCGTGTTCGGTTTGCACCTGGCCGGCCAGCGTCACCTGCCCGGTCGCGGCATTGCCGAAAACCGTGATCGCTTGCCCTTGCAGCCCCTTCGTGCGCGACAGCGTCCTCTGAATCGACCGCGAGAACGCGCGATTGGCCGCACGCGTGGCCTTCTTCGTCTGGGCGGATGTCTGGGTGGATGTCACCGCGGCATCGGTGCCCGCCGCATCGGCACTTTCGTCGGCAAATGCCTGCAGTTGCAGGCCAGCGAGCAGGACGGCCGCCAGGCCGCCATTCAGGATGACTTGTCGAATTTTCATGATGGGTTCCTTGGGTTGCTGGTATCGAATGGCACGCAGGTTCCGGCCACATCGCGAAGCCGACTCGATCACCTGCCGCCCGAGTCGTCACCGATGCGATTCGTGTACCGGTGGAACCAGAATAAGGCGCTGCGTCAACGGCATCCATAGCATCTGTAGCTAGCTGCACAACCCGTCAGGATAGATCGCCGCATACGTTCGTATAGGCCGCGGAAACGACTGCACGCGTCGCCGCGCATCACGCCGCCTGAGGCGCGGCTGCTGCGCCGTCAACCGGAAAACGCGGGAGCGTCATCATTGCGCGCGTGCCGCCTTCCGCGCGCGGCGTGAGTGCCAGTTGACCATCGTGCGCATCCACGATGGACTTGCAGATGGAAAGGCCCATGCCCATCCCATGCGGCTTGGTGGTGAACAGCGGGTCGAAGATACGTTGCGCCAATCGCGGATCGATGCCGTCGCCGCTATCGTCGATCCGAATCCGCAAGCCATCCTGAGCGGCTTCGCACGCCAGCACGAGGACGCGCCGCTCCTCCGGGATGCACAGCATCGATTCCGCGCCGTTCATCAGCAGGCCGATGACGGCCTGCTGCAGCTGAATGCGTTCGCCGCGCATCGGCATCGGGGACGCGAGTCCGTCGACGCGCAAGCTCACCTTCATCGCATCCAGCGTGCTTGCCATGATCTCGGCCGCCTCGGAAAGCGCGTCGGCGAGATCGAACGTCGCGAAGGCGGGAGTTTCGTGCCGTGCGTTGGCGCGCAGCGCACGGATGATGGTGCGCGCGCGCTCGGCGCACGCGCAGATGTGGGCGAACATCTCGCGCGCGGCGTCGAGGTTCGGCGTGCCGCGATCGAGCCACTTCAGCCCCGCGCGCGCGGACGTATCGATTGCGGTGATCGGTTGCGCGACTTCATGCACGATCGAAGCCGCCAGCTCGCCGTAGGCCTTCAACCGATCGGCACAATCCGCGTCGGAAGGCGTGTCGCCGATCCTTGCCGCGATGCTGTCCGCGCGTGCCTGCCGAGCGGCAAGCGCGTCGTGCAGACGCTGGTTCTCCAGAACGAACCCGGCATGCAGCGCAAGGATCTCGACCAACGCGGTATTCGCCGGTGTGAAAATGCTCGGCAAATCCCCGTGTTCCAGATAAAGCGCACCCATCAATGCGCCATTGCAGCGTATCGGCACGCACATCACCGAGCGGGGCTTGCGACGGCGCACATAGTCGTCGGTCCGCCAATGGTCGGCGGCGCAGGCGTCGCGCAGCACCAGTCCGTCGCGCAGATGCACGGCGGCGGCAATGATTGGCACCGGCAACCGGTCGGTCGGCAACCGCTCGACGTGCGGCGCATGCGCCGCCGTCGCACTGGCGGCTCCCTCCCAGGCGCCGTCGCGCATGACCGCAATCACGCCCCACGTCGCCGCCGTGCCCTGTATCGCAGCCTCGAGCAATTTCCCGACGCGCGTCTCGGGCGCGACCTCGTCCGCCATCGTGTGGGAAATCTGGCGCAACACCTGCACGTCCAGTGCGAGAAGCGATTGAGACATGAGTTCCTCGATCACCGGGGTCATTTCAGGGCCGCTCGGGCCGGAGAGCGATTTCCAGGTAGTCCGCGCAGCGAAAGCGCTGCAGGAATCGTCGAGTTCGTTGTTCATTCGTCTATCTCCTGCGTACCGGGTTGCGGCCTCTGCCAACCTGAAATCAACGTTTCATGTAGTGAGTACTCCACAAACGAATGTTAGCAGCAGTTTCTCGAAATAAAAATATGAAGATAGCGAAATTCGTTCGTAATGCTGCGGGATCGGCCATGCAACACGAATGCAAGCCATTGAATTTAATATAACTTTATGTCGGGTTGCGAACGCGCGAAGAGTTCCGTAGAATTCGAAATTCATGTAGCGTTCCCTGTACGAAAGTTTGCGGGAACGCCGCCAGTGCAAGTTTTTTCAGGCGGCACGGCCAGTTGGCGGCCGTCATAGGAACGGTATGGCTCAAGCAGCAAAAGGCAAGACTGTGCGTGGAACCGGTGTCCGGGAGGCGGCGGCGCAGGAAACCCGCGACAAGATCCTGCACGCGGCGACCAAGGTCTTCGCGCGCTACGGCTATGAAGGCGGCAGCGTGGAAAGGATTTCGCGGCTGGCGAAGTCGTATGACCGGATGATCTATTACTACTACGGGAGCAAGGAGGGGCTGTTCGTTGCGGTGCTCGAAGGCATCTACCGACGGATGGACGAGGCGGAACTCAAAATGGCGCCCGATGCTTCGAACCCCGTGGAAGCGCTCAAGTCCGTGATTCGCTTCAAGCTGGACTATTATTGGCGCAATCCGGATTTCATCACGCTGCTCAACACGGAGAACCTGCACAAGGGCAAGCACTTGTCCAAGCTCGAGCGCAGGGGCGAGTACTCGTCGCATGCGGTAGAGATCATCGCGAAGATTCTCGAGAACGGCGTCGAACAAGGCCTGTTTCGCACGGGCCTTCGGGCGCGCGACGTTTTCCTGCTGATCATCTCGACCGCGTATTTTTATACATCGAACCTGTATACGTTGTCCGCGTTCCTCGGGGAGGAGCTGAACGCGCCGGATGCCGTGCGCCATTGGGAAACGTTCGTGATCGACAGCGTGCTGCGGGTGGTCCGCAAGGATGCGTCGATCGATGATTGAGCGTGTGCCGGCACCCATGTCGACCCTCGTGACCATCAAGATGCAGGCCCCGTTGCGATGAACTATCTTCGCGCCAATACCATCGACGACGTGCTCGGCCGGCTGGCGGCACAGCCGCGGCCGCGCATCGTTTGCGGGGCCACCGACGCCTTCGCCGATATCGGCCTCGTGCCCGCCCGCTCGGCATGGGTGGATATCAGCCGCGTCGACGCGTTGCGCGCCATCGAGCAGCACGACGGCGTGATCCGCATCGGCGCGGCGAGCACCTGGGAAGCCATCGCCCGGACGGCAGGGCTGCCCGTGGCGCTGACGGCGGCGGCCGCTTGCGTCGGCCCCCGGCAGATTCGCGTCCAGGGCACGATCGGCGGCAACGTGTGCCATGCGTCGCCAGTGGCCGACGGCATCCCCGCGCTGCTGGCGCTCGACGCGTGCGTCGAGCTGGCGAGCCTGCGGGGCGTGCGCCGCTTGCCATTGGCCGAATTCCTGCTCGGCAACGGCCAGACCGCGCTGCACGCGGACGAACTGCTGGTCGCCGTGCTGCTTGCACCACCACACCCGCACGACCGGACGTCGTTCATCAAATGCACGAATCGCGACGGCTCGGCGATCGCCGTCGTTTCGGCCGCCGCGCAGTTGCGCGTGGGCACGGACGGCACGGTCGACGCGGTCGCCATCGCCATCGGCGGCGCATCCGACGTGGCGCGCCGCATGCCGGTGCTCGAGGCGGCATTGGCGGGCCGGCGGCTCGACGAGCTGGCCGGCGTGATCGCGGCGGCACCGCTTGCCGAGCTGTCGCCGGTCGACGACTGCCGGGCGACCGCATTGCATCGCATTCATCTCGCGCGGCTGGCGGTCACGCGCGCTTTCACATGCTGCATCGAGGAGAACGCACGTGGCGCATCCACTGCCTGATCAGCTAGCCGATGTTCGCGAAACCATCGCGGGCGGCAGCACGCCGGTTTCGCCGGAGCCGGACTGGTTCGAGCTCAACGGCACGCGGCGCAGCCTGCCGGCGGACCACTCGCAGCGGCTCATCGACCATCTGCGCGCGAACCTGCGCCAGTTCGGCACCAAGGAAGGTTGCCGCCAGGGCGATTGCGGCAGTTGCACGGTGATCGTCGATGGCGACGCGCGCTACGCGTGCCTGATTCCGGTCGGACAGGTCGCGGGGCGCCGTGTCGTCACCGTCGAAGGCCTCGCCGAAGGCACCCAGTGCGGCGAACGCCTGCAGCACGCGTTTCTCGCGCATCAGGCGGTCCAATGCGGGTTCTGCACACCCGGCATGCTGACGGCCGCGGCGGCGGCAATCGACGCCGGCCAAGTGAGCGATCGCGCCAGTGCGCGGGCCGCCATCGACGGCGTGCTGTGCCGCTGCACCGGCTACCAGAAGATCGTCGACGCGGTGACCGAGGCGGGATGCGGCGGCGCCGCGCGATGCGTCACGCCTCCTCCGTCCGAAGGGCCGTCCGTCGGCGTACCGCTGACGCGCCTCGACGGCCCGGAAAAGGTCGATGGAAGCCAGCGTTTCGGCGCCGACGGCTATCCGGCCGACAGCCTGTTCCTGCGCGCGGTCCGCAGTCCGCATCATCGCGCGCGTTTCGCATTCGGCGACCTCGACGCATTCGTCCGCGCCCATCCGGGCGTGCACCGCGTCCTCACCCACGCCGATGTGCCCGGCATGAATCTGCACGGTGTCGCGACACCGTACATGGATCAGCCGGTCCTTCCGGAGACGGAGGCGCGCCACCATCTCGAGGCGGTGGCGCTGGTGGTCGGCGAGCGCGCCGCGATCGCGGCGCTCGACCTTGACCGCTTTCCGGTGAGCTGGGAACCGCTGACGCCGGTGCTCGCGATCGCCGATGCGGTGCGGGACGACAGTCCGCAGCTGCACGTCGGTCGTCCCGGCAACGTACTGATCGAGGGGCACGTGCGCCGCGGCGACCCGGAACGCGCGATGCAAGACGCGCGTCACGTCGTGAGTGCAACGTTCGAATCCAGTTTCGTCGAGCACGCGTATCTCGAGCCCGAGGCCGGCTGGGCGCGACGCGTGGGCGACACGATCGAAATCCATTCGTCCACGCAGGCGCCGCATCCGCATCGCGCCGATCTCGCCCGCATTCTTGCAGTCGCGCCGGAGCAGGTGCGCGTCGTGGCGACCGCGGTCGGCGGCGGTTTCGGCGGCAAGCTCGACATGACGGTCCAGCCGCTGCTCGCGATCGCGGCCTGGCATCTCGACCAGCCCGTCGCGATGGTGTTGTCGCGCGAGGAATCGATGGCCACGTCGACCAAGCGCCATCCCGGCCGCATGACGTCCAGCATGGCCGCCGATGCCGATGGCCGGCTCCATGCGGTAACGTTCGACGCCGACTTCAATACCGGCGCGTTCGCGTCGTGGGGCACGGCCGTCGCCAACCGGGTACCGGTGCATGCCGGCGGCCCGTACGTCATTCCCCACTATGCGGCGCGGGCACGTGCGATTCATACGCACGTCACGGCCGCGGGCGCATTCCGGGGCTTTGGCGTCCCGCAAACGACGATGTCCCAGGAACAGCTCATCGACGAGCTGGCGTTGACCACCGGCATCGATCCGCTCGAATTCCGCGCGATGAACGCGCTGCGGCCGGGGGACGCCCTGCCGACCGGGCAGGTCCTGGACGACAGCGTGGGGCTCGTCGCCTGCCTCGATGCACTGCGACCGGCGTGGCGTGAAGCACACGCCCGGATCGCCACCCTGAATGCGGCGGCGCCGGGCCACCTGCGTCATGGCGTCGGGATGGCGGCGTTCTTCTACGGGTGCGGCAACACCGCGTTGCCGAACCCGTCGACCGTGCGCTTCGGCATCCGGCCCGACGGCACGATCGTCCTGCACCAGGGTGCGGTGGACGCCGGTCAGGGCGCGAATACCGTCATTCCGCAAATCGCGGCCGATGCGCTGGGAGTACCCGTCGATCGGCTGCACATCGTCGGCCCGGACACGTCGGTGACGCCCGATTGCGGGCGCACGTCCGCTTCGCGCCAGACGTTCATTACCGGTCGGGCGGCTTTCCTCGCCGGCACGACGCTGCGCCACCGGCTGCTCGCATTCGCCGGCGCGGCACCCGACGCGCGGATTTCGGCCGATGCGCGCGGTGTTGCCGTCGATGGCGAGGTACTCGATCTCCGGACGCTGCCAGTCGATGCACACGGCTACGTGATCGCGGCCGAAGAAAGCTTCGATCCGCCGACCACGTCGCTCGATGCGTCGGGGCAAGGCTCGCCGTACGCAACCTACGCGTTCGGCGCGCAGATGGCCGAAGTCGCGGTGGACTGCGACAGCGGCCGCGTCCGCGTACTCAAGGTCGCGGCCGCGCACGACGTCGGCAGAATGGTCAATCCGACGCTGCTCGAAGGACAGATCGAAGGCGCGGTGGCACAAGGTATCGGCATGGCGCTGATGGAGAAGTACCACCCCGGGCGATACAACAATCTGCATGACTACCTGATTCCGACGGTGCATGACATGCCCGACGTGCAGTCGATTTTCATCGAAGCGCCGACGGCCGTCGGACCGTACGGGGCAAAAGGCATCGGCGAGCCGGCGCTAGTGCCCACGGCGGCGGCCATCCTGAATGCGATCCATCACGCAACCGGCGTCCGCATCCGCCAGGCCCCGGCCACGCCGGATGTCGTGCGTCTCGCGCTCGCGGCCCGCAAACCGTCTTCCGCGCGCCGATAGCGCCGTTCCCACCCAGCGAACAACACGATGACGCCAACAAGAAATGCCGAGGAAGTCTCACTGCGAGCCGGATCCGGCTCGTCCTGGTACGCGGAACTCGATCCCGCCGGCAAGCGGGCGTTCAAGGCGTCGTTCGCCGGCTGGGCGACCGATGCGTTCGATTTCATGGTGTTCAGCTTCGTGCTGGCTTCGCTGATCGACCTGTGGGGCCTCGATCGCGGCAAGGCCGGCCTGCTGAGCACCGTGACGCTGATTTTCTCGTCGGTGGGCGGCTGGATTGCCGGCATCCTGGCGGATCGCTACGGACGGGTCAAGGTATTGCAAGGGACCATCCTGTGGTTCTCGGTCTGCACGCTCGCGATCGGCTTCGCGCAGAACTTCGAGCAGATCTTCGTGCTTCGCGCACTGCAAGGGCTCGGCTTCGGCGGCGAATGGGCGGTGGGTGCCGTGCTGATCGGCGAGATCATCGCGCCGGCCCATCGCGGCAAGGCGGTTGGGCTGGTACAAAGCGGCTGGGCGATCGGTTGGGGTTGCGCGGCGATTCTCTACAGCATTGCGTTTTCCGTCCTGCCCGAGTCGCTGGCGTGGCGCAGCCTGTTCTGGGTTGGCATCGTGCCCGCCCTGCTCGTGCTCTACATCCGCAAGCACGTGCCGGAGCCCGACGTGTTCGTGCAGGCGGACGCAGCGAGGAAACAAGGCGCGAGCCAGCCATCGGTGTGGGCCATCTTCTCGCGTTCGCAGGTGCGACGCACGGTCCTGGCCGCGCTGCTGTGCACGGGCATCCAGGGTGGCTTCTATGCGATGTCCACCTGGCTGCCGGCCTTCCTCAAGATCGAGCGACACCTGTCCGTGCTCAACACCAGCGCTTATCTGTTCGTGATCATCGTGGGGTCGTTCTGCGGATATGTCGTCGGCGCGTACCTGTCCGACTTCTGGGGACGCCGGCGCAATTTCATGCTGTTCTCCGCGCTGTCCCTCGTGTCGGTGTGTCTGTACCTGACGCTGCCGTTGTCGAATGCGCAGATGCTGTGGCTGGGCTTTCCGCTGGGTTTTTCTTCATGCGGGATCTTCAGCGGGGTCGGCGCCTACCTGACGGAACTGTATCCGTCGAACTTCCGCGCGAATGCGCAGAGCTTCACATATAACTTCGGCCGCGGCATCGGCGCGCTGTTCCCGAGTCTCGTCGGGATGCTGAGCCATTCGCTCGGCCTGGCGCTGGCCATCGCGATCTTTTCGGGCGCGGCCTATGGCGTGGTGCTGCTGGCGGTGCTCCTGTTGCCGGAGACGAAAGCCCGATCGCTTTGATCGGTCGGCGATGGAATGGCCGCCGTTCAACGCCCGGAGAATTCGCCAGGCGCTGCCCGGGCGACGCAAGCGATTCCCGCGTGCGTGCGCCCGCGTCACTCAGCGACCGACGTACACCTGCCATTCCTCGCCGGTGGTAAAGCCCATCGACTCGTACACGTGCCTCCCTGCCGGCGTGCAATGCAGAAACGCGGTATGCGCGCCGGCTTCGAACGCGGCATCCAGTACCGCTTGAGTCGCGGCCCGCGCGTAACCTCGTCGCCGATAGGCCGGTAGTGTCGACACATTGAACACGCCGACCTGAGCATTGCGCACGACGCCGAACGAGGTCGCGACCGGCATCCCGTCGACCTCCACCCAAAAGCCCATCATGCCGTCGGCTTCCAGGACGGCCGGCGCGCTCAGTCTTCGAAATACGGCTTCCGGCGCCTCATAGCCCGCGGCAAGCGCGCCGTTGTACCGTTCGCTGTCCGCTGCCGTAACGCGCCGCACGACCACGTGCCCGTCGCTGTTCGCCGGCGCGGCGGCGCGCGCCAGCCGCTTCGTCATGAACGGCAACGCGACGCACTGCGTCAGGCCATGATCGTCCGCGATCCGCGCGATCTCGTCGGCCTGCGTGCTCGCGTCGCGGGTCTGAATGCTCCACGGCACTTCGCACGTGCTGAACGCGCCGGAAAGCAGCCTGATTTCGTCGACATCGGGCTGACGCGTCATGCTGATGACCGCGTTCAGCACGGACACGGGCGCGCCACTGTAGATCGCCTTCGTTCCATGCGCGCCACGTTCCACGAAGCCCACATCCTGCAAGCGGCAAAACGCGTCGATCGACTCGTGCCACGCGGCCACGGAAGCATCCAGCAGTTCGGTCGGAGAAGTCATTTCGGTCCTGAACGAGGTCGGTAGCGGATATCTATCGACAACACTCGAGCAAACCGATTCATTCCGTGCCGGCGCGTGGATTCCACCGACGACGAGAAGATGTGCGTGTGCGAGACGTGCCGCGAGCCCGGCACGGTCGTCAGCAAGGACAACCGATCACGGCAACACTCATTGCGTCGGGTCTTTCAACTCGATCAGCAGATCCTTCGCCGCGACCCGCTCACCCGGCTTCACATGCACGGCCGCGATCTCGCAGTCACGCTCCGCCGCGATGTGCGTTTCCATCTTCATCGCCTCGAGCGCGAGCAGCGTCGTGCCGGCCGTCACGCGCTGCCCCGGCTGCACGGCGACCGTCACCACCGAGCCCGGCATCGGCGCGGCGACATGCAGCGGATTCGCCGGATCGGCACGCTGCAAGCCATGGCGCTCCTTGCCTGCCTGCACGACCGCCTTCTGCTCGACGAGCGCGGAACGCGACTGGCCGTTCAGCTCGAACAGCACCTTCACGATGCCGTCCTGTGCATCCGCGTGCTGGCCCTGCAGCGACACGAGCAGCGTCTTGCCCGGTTCGATATCGATCGCCACTTCCTCCTGCGGCTGCAGCCCGTACAGGAACGCGGGCGTCGGTACCACCGACGTGTCGCTGTACGCGCGAACGTGCGCGTAATAGTCGATCGTCTGCTTCGGATACGTCAGATACGACGCCAGTTGCCGGTCGTCGAGCGGCTGCTCGCAGGCGGCCTCGGCCTGCGTGCGTGCCGCGTCGAGATCGACCGGCGGAATCTGGTCGCCGGGACGATACGGCGCCGGCGGCTCGCTCTTGAGCACCTTGCGCGACAGCTCCGCCGGGAAGCCGTCGGGCGGGAAGCCGAGCTCGCCCTTGAACAGCGACACGACCGACTCGGGGAACGCGAGGTCCTTGTCCGGGTTGCGCACGTCGTCCACGCTCAGGTCGTTCGCGACCATCATCAGCGCCATGTCGCCGACCACTTTCGACGTCGGCGTGACCTTCACGATGTCGCCGAACAGGCGGTTCACGTCCGCATACGCGCGCGACACCTCGGTCCAGCGATGATCGATGCCGAGCGAGCGGGCCTGCTCGCGCAGGTTCGTGTACTGGCCGCCGGGCATCTCGTGCCGGTAGACGTCGGCCGTGCCCGCGCGGATCTCCGATTCGAACGGCGCGTAGTAGCGGCGCACGCCTTCCCAATACATCGACGCTTCGTGCAGGCGATCCGCGTCGAGCCCCGGATCGCGCTCGCCGCCGGCCAGCGCGGCCGCGATGCTCGACAGGTTCGGCTGCGACGTGAGGCCGCTCATCGCGTCGAGCGCGCCGTCCACCGCGTCGCAGCCTGCTTCGACCGCCGCGAGCACCGACGCCGCGGCGATCCCGCTCGTGTCGTGCGTATGGAAATGCACGGGCAGCCCGGTTTCCTCCTTCAGCGCCTTCACGAGCGTCGCGACCGCCTTCGGGCGGCAGATGCCGGCCATGTCCTTGATCCCGAGCACATGCACGCCGGCCTGCTGCAACTCGCGCGCGATGCCGACGTAATACTTGAGGTCGTACTTCGAGCGCGACGTGTCGAACAGGTCGCCGGTGTAGCAGATCGCGCCTTCGCACAGCATCCCGCTTTCGCCGACCGCGTCGATCGCCACGCGCATGTTGCGCACCCAGTTCAGCGAGTCGAACACGCGGAACACGTCGACGCCGGCGCTTGCGGCCTGCTGCACGAAGAAGCGCACGACGTTGTCCGCGTAGTTCGTGTAGCCGACCGCGTTCGAGCCGCGCAGCAGCATCTGGAACAGGATGTTCGGCACGCGTTCGCGCAGCAGCGCGAGGCGCTCCCACGGGTCTTCCTTCAGGAACCTCAGCGCGACGTCGAACGTCGCGCCGCCCCAGCATTCGAGCGAGAACAGCTGCGACAGCTCGCGTGCGTAGAACGGCGCGATCGGCAGCATGTCGGCCGTGCGCATGCGTGTCGCGAACAGCGACTGGTGCGCGTCGCGCATCGTCGTGTCGGTCAGCAGCACCTGCTTCTGGTCGAGCATCCAGCTCGCGAATTTCTCCGGGCCGAACTCGCGCAGGCGGTCACGCGTGCCGGCCGGAATCGCCACGGCCGTATCAATCTTCGGTAGCACCGGTTTCGGCAACGGCAGCGCCGGCAGCGTGCGGCCGTTGATCTCCGCGTTGCCGTTCACGTTCAGCTCGCCGAGATAGCGCAGCAGCTTCGTCGCGCGATCGCCGCGCTTCGCGAATGCGAGCAGCTCCGGCGTCTTGTCGATGAAGCGCGTCGTCACTTCGCCCGCGATGAAGGCCGGATGGTTGATCACGTTCTCGAGGAACTGCAGGTTCGACGTGACGCCGCGAATCCGGAACTCGCGCAGCGCGCGATCCATCCGGTGAATCGATTCCGCCGCCGTCGGCGCCCACGTCGTCACCTTCACGAGCAGCGAGTCGTAGTACGGCGTGATCACCGCGCCGCCATAGGCAGTGCCCGCGTCGAGGCGTACGCCGAAGCCCGCCGCGCTGCGATACGCAGTGAGCCGCCCGTAATCGGGCAGGAAATCGTTCTCCGGATCCTCGGTCGTGATCCGGCATTGCAGCGCGTTGCCGTTCAGCGGAATCGCCTGCTGTTCCGGCACGCCGGCCGCGCGCGCGACGAGCGCGCCGTCGGCGTCCGTCGCGTCCTCCGCCAGGCCGATCCGGCCGCCTTCGGTGATGCGGATCTGCGCCTTCACGATGTCGATCCCGGTGACCATCTCGGTCACCGTGTGCTCGACCTGGATGCGTGGATTCACCTCGATGAAGTAGAACTGGCCGGTGTCGGCGTCCATCAGGAATTCGACGGTGCCCGCATGCGTATAGCCCACCGCGCGCATCAGACGCAGCGCGGACTCGCACAGCGCGTGCCGGCTTTCGAGATCGAGATACGGCGCCGGCGCGCGTTCGACGACCTTCTGGTTGCGCCGCTGCACCGTGCAGTCGCGCTCGTACAAATGCACGACCGTGCCGTGCAGATCGCCGAGCACCTGCACCTCGACGTGCCGCGCGTTGCGCACGAGCTTCTCGACATACACTTCGTCGTTGCCGAACGCGGCCAGCGCCTCGCGGCGCGCGACGGGCAGCAGCGTTTCGAGGTCCTGCGCATTTTCGAGTACGCGCATCCCGCGTCCGCCGCCGCCCCAGCTCGCCTTCAGCATCAGCGGATAGCCGACTTCCGCGGCCAGCGCCCGGCACGCATCGAGATCGTCCGGCAGCGGCGCGGTCGCGGGCATCACGGGCACGCCGGCGGCGATCGCTGCATTGCGCGCGGCCACCTTGTTGCCGAGCGTGCGCATCACGTCCGGCGACGGGCCGATCCAGCGGATGCCGGCGTCGATCACGGCCTGTGCGAAGTCCGGGTTCTCGGACAGGAAGCCGTAGCCAGGGTGGATCGCGTCCACCTTTGCCTGCCGCGCGACGCGCAGGATGTCGTCGATGTCGAGATACGCGGCGAGCGGCTTCTTGCCCTCGCCGATCAGGTAGCTCTCGTCCGCCTTGAAGCGATGCAGCGCCAGGCGGTCTTCCTTCGAATAGATCGCGACCGTGCGGATGTTCAGCTCGGCGGCGGCACGCATTACGCGGATCGAGATTTCCGAGCGGTTCGCGATCAGGATGGACTGGATGGGGGTAAGCATCACGGCAGCCATGGATAGTGAAGGGTTCAATTGAACTCGCCGATGTGCCGTCCGCCACGCGCACCACGTGCACACGTCGCTGGGCGACATGCAGATCCTCGCATCGGTCATTCGCGGTGGGCATCGTCCCGGCTTTCGCCAGCCAACATGTTCGCCATATCGCGCGACAGCCGCTATCGACATCGCGACGGCGAATAGCATCCAGCCGACCAGCAGGAAATAAGGGACCGGCTCGCGGGCCGGTCGACCGGCCGGCTCATTTCATCCGGAAAGACCAGTCACGCGGCGGACCGCTCCGTTGATGCAAAAAGCAGGCCACGTCGAATACCAGACGGCCGGCGTGTTATTGCTCGATCTCGACGCCGGCATCGAGCCAGCCGCGCATCATCACGCCGACCTCGTCGTTCAGCCACTGCCGGAACTGCTGATATTCGGGGCGCGGCTGTGCATTCCGGTGCGTGATCAGATAGTGATGGCGATCGCGAAACACCAGCACGTCCTGTACCGGCCGCATCAGGATGCCCTGGTCGATCTGGCGGTGCACGAGGTGATGCCAGCCCAGCAGCGTGCCCTCGCCGGCCTCGGCCTGCGCGACGAGCAGCCGGTAGTCGTTGCTTTCCAGATACTTGTTCTCGATCAGCGTGTCGGTGCCGTCGCTCTGCTGGAACCAGTTGCGCCACACGCGCCAGTCGACGTGCTCGCACACCTGCGCACGGCCAAGCATCGACAGGTTCAGGGTCGGACGCGACAGCAGGTCCAGCGGCTTCAGCGACCGGCCATGAAAGTGACGTTCGTGAAACGCGGGGCTGCACACCGGATACACGATGTCGTGAAACAGCGGCTCGACGTCGAACTCGGGCTCGCGCGGCGGGTTCTTCGTGATGATCACGTCGGGCTCGATGAGCCCGTCGAGTTCCATGAAGTGCTCGGTGACGATCAGGTGCAGCCGGATATCCGGAAACCGCTCGCGAAAGGCCGGCAACCGCGACGACAGCCACAGCGCCGAGAACGTGTGCGACACGCAGATCATCAGCGCGTGCTTGTCGGTGCGGCGCACCGCCTCCGCCGCCTCGGCGATGTTCATGATCGACAGGTACGACGCGTTGTAGAGAATCCGCCCGGCATCCGTCAACGCGATATGCCGGCCGGTCCGCTCGAACAGCGCGACGTCGAGCGAATCCTCGAGTTCCTTGATCTGTCGGCTGACCGCGGCCTGCGTCACGCACAGCACCTCGGCCGCCTGCGTGAAGCTCTCGTAGCGCGCCGCCGTCACGAAACACCGCAGCGCCCGAAGCGACGGCATCTGCGCGAGGAGTCGGTCTGCAAACAATTGCTTCTTCAACATGGCTTTCACTCTCAAAACGGAGGTCGGACGCGGCGCCGACGAACCCGTCGTCCGCAGCCCGCCGGTTGCCCGCGGGCCGTGTCATCGCAAACCTTTCAATTATCAGAATAGTGCAGCTTGCGAGTCAGCCGGGCGGCTGGCGACGGTGGCACCGCCGAAGCGGCGTCACGATGACGCTATTGTCGATCGATTGTGCACCGCATCGCCATTATCGGAAGCGATGAGGGGCAGTGCAAGACGAATGGCGGACCGGCATGCCCCGTCGGCCGCGCCGCCCCCCGCACCGCGCATTTGCGCGGCGCACCACACGCCAGGCCGGCCCGTCATGGCAGATCGCCGGGCGCACCGCCGTTGGTTGGCGCGCGCAACTGGCGCGTGTTGCGCCGGCCGGGCCGCGCAGGCCGCGCTGGCCCGGCGTGCCGCGCGTCCGGCGCGCGCTCAGTCGAGCTTCAGCCAGGTGGTCTTCAGCTCGCAATATTGATCGTGCGCGTAGATGGACTTGTCGCGCCCGCCGAACCCCGACTGCTTGAAGCCGCCGAACGGCGTCGACAGGTCGCCTTCGCCGAAGCAGTTCACCGTGACCGTGCCCGCGCGAATCCGCGCGGCGACCTTGTGCGCGCTGTTCACGTTGTCGGTCCACAGCGACGCGGCCAGCCCGTAGCACGTATCGTTCGCGATCCGCACCGCATCGTCGACGTCGTCGTATTCGATGAAGCAGACGACCGGCCCGAACACCTCGTCGCGCGCGATGCTCATCTCAGGCGTCACCTGATCGAAGATCGTCGGTTCGACGAACCAGCCGCCCGTCTCGGCGAGGATCGCGCGCCCGCCGCATACCACGCGTGCGCCTTCCGCCTTCGCCTTCTCGATATGGCCGAGCACCTTCTCGTAGTGCTTCTGCTCGATCAGCGCGCCGAGCTTCACATCCGGGTCGAGCGGATCGCCGGTCTTCCACCCGGCGAGCACGGCCTGGACCTTCTCCAGCAGTTCCGCCTTCCGGCTCGATGGAACGAGGATCCGCGAGCCGGCGCTGCAGTTCTCGCCCATGTTCCAGAACGCGGCCGCGACGGCCTGTTCCGCCACCGCATCGAGATTGGCCACGTCCGGCAGGATGACCTGCGGATTCTTGCCGCCGCACTCGAGCACGACGCGCTTCAGGTTGGTATCGGCCGAGTAGTGCAGGAACCGCTTGCCGGTCGCGGTCGAGCCGGTGAACGCGACGAGATCGACGTCCGGATGGCGGCCGATCGCCTCGCCGGCCTCGCTGCCGAACCCGGTGACGACGCTGAACACGCCCGGCGGCACGCCGGCCTCCAGCGCGAGATCGGCGATCCGCAGCGTCGACAGCGACGTCTGTTCGGCCGGCTTCACGACCACGCTGTTGCCGACCGACAGCGCGGGGCCGATTTTCCACGCGAGCATCAGCGCCGGGAAATTCCACGGCAGCACGGCGCCGACGACGCCGATCGGCTCGCGCGTGATCATGCTCACGACGCCCGCGCCGGACGGCGACAACGCGTCGTAGCGCTTGTCGGTCACTTCCGCGTGCCAGCGAATGCACGCGGCCGACTCGGGAATATCGAGCCCCAGGCATTCGCCGATCGGCTTGCCGGCTTCCAGCGCCTCCAGCAGCGCGAGTTCCTCCGCATGCTCGTCGATCAGTTGCGCCACGCGCAGCAGCACCGCCTTGCGATGCGCGGGCGCGGCCTTCGACCAGACACCCGATTCGAACGCATCGCGCGCGGCCGCGACCGCCCGGTCGACGTCACGCTCGTTGCATCGCGCCACCTCGGCGAGCGCCTTGCCCGATGCGGGGTTGAGCGTGGCGAACGTCTCGCCCGACGCCGCCGCGCTGCGTTGCCCCGCGATGAACGCGCGACCGTCGAGCGACAACGCGTTCGCCTTCTGTTTCCAGTCCTGATGGTTCGTCATGTCGTTTCCTCAAATATCAAAGCTCGGCACCGGCCGAGAACTCCTTGGCCCAGATCGTCGCCGACACGGCCAGGTCGACGATCGGTCGAACCGGCAGCGGACGCGGATGCGGCTGCTTCAGCAACTGCTGCACGAGACTGTTCGATTCGCCGAGCGCGTACTCGGCGATCAGCTTGCCGGAGGACGACCCGCGGCTCAGGCCGAGGCCGTTGCAGCCGATCGCCTCGTAGAGGCCGTCGTCGCGCTTGCCGAACAGCGCGCCGTTGTTGGCGGACAGGCACAACGGGCCGCCCCACGTATATTCCAGCTCGACGCCGCCGAGCATCGGAAAGCGGCGCTCGAACGAGCGCTGATGCAGATGCCGCGACTTCGCGAGATCGGCCTGCGACACCTTCACGTCCGGCCGGAACGCGAAATGGTTGCGCACGCAAATGCGATCGTTGCTCAGGCGCCGCACCGTCGTGCCCATCGGGTCGGCCGGAATCAGCGACCACGAGCGCGTGCCGCCGAGTTTCGCCACTTCGTCCGGATTCATCGCGCGCGTGAGCGAGGCGAACGTGTAGACCGGCAGCAAGCCGTTCGAATGCATGCCGAAGGTCGCCGCGTACGCATTCGTGCACAGAATCACCTGCTTCGCTACGATCTTGCCGCCGGCGAAATGCAGCACGCGCGTGTCGCTCCGATGCTCGATGCGCGTCACCGCGCTAAGCTCGAACACCGTCACGTTGTCCGGTTGCGTCGCCGCCAGGCCGCGCATCAGCGCGGCCGGCTGCGCCGTGCTGCAACCCGGCGTGAACAGCGCGCCCGTGTAGAAGTCCGTGCCGGTCACGGCCCGGATCCCGGCCTGGTCGAGCCATTCGAACGCTTCGCCGATGCGCGACAGCCCATCGGCGAAATGCGCGAGCGCGGCTGCGCCCTTCGGGTTGACCGACGCATGGAATTTGCCGTCGTCGCGCCAGTCGCAATCGATGCCGAAGCGCCGCACGATCTCGCGCACATAGTCGATCCCGTGCCGCTGAAACCGCACATCGGCGCGATCCTCCTCGATGCTGCGCGAATAGCTTTCGCTGCTGATGTCGTGCGGCAGGTCGACGAAGAATCCGGAATTGCGCCCGGCCGTCGTGCGGCCGATCCGGTCGGCCTCCACGAGCGCGACGGACGCACCGGGCGCCAGCTCCGCGAGCCGGCGCGCCGCGCAAAGCCCGGTGATGCCCCCGCCGACCACCACCCAGTCGAACCGGCAGTCGGACGTGACGGTGCGGGCGTCCTGCGCGGGCGGCAGGCTCTCCCACCATCCGTTCACCCCGTCGGGCGCCGGAAACCGCGCGAATTCCAGATTCGAGCCCATGATGGATTACCGGCCGTCGCGCAGCAGCGGCTTCACGAGCTTCGCGAACGCGTCACGCTCATCGCTCGACAGCGAGCCGAGCGGTGCGCGGGCCACACCGACCGGCAGGCCGGCCAGCTCGCAGCCGTAACGCACGTACTGAATGAACTTGCCGCTGCGCTCGAGCAGTTCGAGCACCGGCAGCAGTTGCGCCATCAGCTTGCGGCCGGTCGCGAAATCGCCGCGCTTCACGCAGGCGTCGAACAGGTCGGTGTGCGCTTCCGGCAGGAAGTTCGACGCGCCGCCGACCCAGCTGCGCGCGCCCCATGCGAAGAACTCGAGCGCCTGATCGTCCATCCCGCAGCTCAGCACGAGGCGGTCGCTGAAATGCGCCGACAGATGATGCAGATGCGCGATATCGCCGGTGCTTTCCTTCATTGCGACGAAGTTCTTGCGCTCGAGCAGCGTCTCGAGAATGTCGTCGCCGATTTCCGTGCCGGTGCGGGCCGGGAAGTTGTACAGCATGATCGGCATGTCCAGCGCGTCGTCGACCGCGAGCAGGTGCGCGAGCAATTCCTGCTGGGTCGGCTGCGCGTAGTACGGCGCGGCCACCAGCAACGCGTTCAGTCCCGCGCGTTTCGCCTCGCGGCCGAGCCGCAGCACTTCCTTCGTCGTCGTCGCGTTGATGCCCGCGGTCAGGAACGTCTTGCCGCCGGCCGCGGCGGCGACCGTGTCGAACGTGCGCACGCGCTCGTCGAAGCTCAATGCGTAGTATTCGCCGGTCGTCCCGCCGATACCGAGGCCCGACACCCGGCCCGCGAGATCGGCCGCATGACGGCCCAGCAATTGATGATCGATTTCGCCGTCCGCGTCGAACGGGGTGACCAGCGGTGTGTGTACGCCCTCAAAGCTCATTTCGATTCCTCACTCAGGTGGATGCGCCAGGTTCCCGCCGTCGAGCGGGAAACCGGCAATTCGACAAAAACGTCGTCGGCGCGTCGCGGCATTCGTGCAGCCACGCCGACCGATTCGCTACGTAATCCGAACGATGTTGCAGACCCGGACCGACGCGGTGTCAGGCGAACGCCTCCGCTTGCGCGTAAATGGGGAACTGGCTGCACAGATCGCGCACGCGGGTCCGCACCGACCGCTCGACCGCCTGGTCGCCGCTCGGATCGCGCTCGAGCGCCGCCAGCACTTCGACGATCATTTCGCCGATCTGCTCGAACTGCTCGGATCCAAAGCCGCGCGTGGTGCCGGCCGGCGTGCCGAGCCGGATGCCGGACGTGACCAGCGGGTTTTCCGTATCGAACGGAATCCCGTTCTTGTTGCAGGTGATGCCGGCGCGCTCCAGCGCCTTCTCGGCTTGCGCGCCGGTAATGCGCTGCGAGCGCAGGTCGACCAGCAGCAGGTGGTTGTCGGTGCCGCCCGTGACGAGCGAGAGGCCACCGGCCGTCAGCACGCTGGCGAGCGTCTGCGCGTTGCGCAACACCCGGTCGATATGACGGGCGAACTCGGGGCGCAGCGCCTCGGCGAACGCCACGGCCTTGCCGGCGACGACATGCATCAGCGGGCCGCCCTGCAGCCCCGGAAATACCGCCGCATCGATCTGCTTCGCGACCTCGGCGTCGTTCGTCAGGATGAAGCCGCCGCGCGGGCCGCGCAGCGTCTTGTGCGTGGTGGACGTCACGACGTCGGCGAACGGCACCGGGTTCTGATGCCGGCCGGCCGCGACGATGCCGGCGAAATGCGCCATGTCGACCATCAGCTTCGCATCGACGCTGTCCGCGATCTCGCGGAACGCGGCGAAGTCGAGCGCGCGCGGATACGCGGAGTAACCGGCGATGATCAGTTTCGGGCGATGCCGCTCGGCGAGCCGGCGCACGTCGTCGTAGTCGATGCGCAGTGTGTCCGGGCTCACGCCGTACTGCACCGCGCTGAACCACTTCCCCGACAGCGCGGGCCGCGCGCCGTGCGTGAGATGGCCGCCCGCGTCGAGCGACATGCCCATCACGGTGTCGCCGGGTTTGACGAGCGCGAGCATCACCGCGCCGTTGGCCTGCGCGCCCGAGTGCGGCTGGACGTTCGCATGCGCGGCGTCGAACAGTGCGCACGCGCGGTCGATCGCGAGCGACTCGATCCGATCGACATGGTCGCAGCCGCCGTAGTACCGCCGGGACGGATAGCCTTCCGCGTACGTGTTCGTCAGCACGGTGCCCTGGGCTTCCAGCACCGCCGCCGACGCGATGTTTTCGGACGCGATCAGTTCGATCCGGCTCTGCTGGCGACGCAGCTCCAGTGCGATCTCCGATGCGATCACCGGATCCCGGCTCTGGAGCGTTTCGGAAAAAAAGCGGGCGTTCTCGTTCACTTGGTGACTCCGCGGCGCGATTCGTGATGTGCTGCATGGACGGCATGAGCTACGTGTACCGCACACCGCAAGGCCGGCGCCCGCGTTGCGGCCCCGGCCGGCGGCATCGGGCGATGTGCGTCGCCGGTGGCGCGGCTTTACTGCTGCAGCCAGGCCTTCAGCTTCTCCGGATGGGCCTCGACGAACTTCTTCGCGGCCGTGGCGTAGTCGTTCGTGCTGTTCCCTTCGAACTCGATCGCCTCGACGTCGGCCAGCGTGAGCTTCAGGTGCTTGAAGAACACGTCGGCGCGCGGGAACTTGCCTGCGAACTTCTTCGATGCGAACGCGTGAATCTGCTCTTCACCGCCCAGCGTGCCCTTCGGATCCTTCAGGTAACGCATCTGCCACTTCTGGAACAGCCAGTGCGGGCTCCAGACCGTCGCGACGATCCACTGCTTCGACTGGTACGCACGCGACACGCTCGCCAGCATGCCGGCCTCGCTCGACGCCTGCAGGTTGTAGCCGTCCAGGTTGTACGCCTTGATGGTTTTCTCGGACGCCTGCATCAGGCCGCCGCCCGGCTCGATGCCCTGGATCGTGCCGTTCAGCTTGCTCTTGACCTCCGGCTTGCTCAGGTCGGCGATCGACGACAGCTGCGATTCCGGAATGTAGGTCGGTACCGCCCAGCCGTTCCTGCCGCCGGTGTAGATGATGCCGACGTCATCCAGGTCATTCTTGTACTTCGCGTAGTACGTCGCGTGCGTGACCGGCAGCCAGCCGCCGACCATGATGTCCAGATCGCCGCGGGCGACGCCCTGGTACTGGATGCCGATGTCGGCCTGGACGAACTGCACCGGCTGCTTGAGGTTCGTCTCCAGCACGTACTTCGCGACGTTGGCTACCGCGAGCACGTCGGCCCAGTTGGTCACTGCGATCTTGACCGGCTCGGCCGCCGCCACGCCCACACCGGCGCCGCAGGCCACCACCGTCGACACCGCAAGTTTCGCCAGAAGCGATTTGAACGTATGGGTATTCATCTAGTACTCCTTGTTAATCACGCGAGTCTTTCAAGGATGAGGAACGCCTCGATCGGCGTTTCTGGTCTCCACGCACTGCTACACCGGTTCCGCCGCGGCACCGTGGCCGCGGCGCTTCATCGTCCGTCAACTGCCTTCGACTGCTGTTTCGCTCAGGTGCGTGCCGCGCCCTGCGGGCCGGCCTTGCCGGCACGCGCGGCCGGCCGCGCCTTCTTCTTCGCCTTCACGCCGAAGCTCTCCGTCAGCCGGTCCAGCACGATCGCGAGCAGCACGACGCCCAGCCCGCCTTCGAAGCCGATCCCGATGTCGAGCCGCTGGATCCCGCTCAGCACGTACTCGCCGAGGCCGCCCGCGCCGATCATCGATGCGACCACCACCATCGACAGCGCCATCATGATCGTCTGGTTCACGCCGGCCATGATCGACGGCAGCGCATTCGGCAACTGGATCTTCCACAGCAGCTGCCAGTCGGTGCTGCCGAACGAGCGGCCGGCTTCGATCAGCTCCTCGCGGACCTGCCGGATGCCGAGCGTCGTCAGCCGCACGACGGGCGGCATCGCGAATACGATCGTCGCGATTACCGCCGGCACGCGTCCGAGCCCGAACAGGATCACGGCCGGGATCAGGTACACGAACGCGGGCATCGTCTGCATGAAGTCGAGCAGCGAGCGCAGGATCATGCCGATCCGGTTATTACGCGCCCCCCAGATCCCGAGCGGCACGCCGATCACCAGGCTGAAGAACGTCGCCGCGGTCACGAGCGCGAGGGTCGAGACCGTCTGCGCCCACAAGCCCATGTAGTGAATGACGAGCAGCGCGAGGCCGACGAAAATCGAGAACGCGATGCCGCGACGCCAGAGCGCGAGTCCGACCAGGATCACGACCATCGCGATGAACGGCACCGCGGCCAGGCCGTCCTCGAGCAGCTTCACGACCGCGCCGAGCCCCGCCGAGAACGTGTCGAAGCCGACGCGGAAATGCAGAAACAGAAAGTTGACGACATTTTCCGCAAACTTCCCGATCACCGACGAATTCATGCTGCCCTCCGTTGCATCATCTGCTTGAGTATCGTCCGGCAGGACACGACGCCCGCCAGTTGTCCCGCTGCGTCCGTCACCGGCACGTCGTGCTCCTGGGTCAGTGCGATCGACGCGAGCCGGTGAAGATCCGTATCGATCGAAACCGCGTTGAAGTCGTGCAGGAAGGCTTCGCGTATCGGTCGCGCACCGGAGCGGTGCAGCGTGGCGGGCGTGACGCAGCCCAGGTAATGGCCGGCCTCGTCGCACACGTAGCCGCATTCCGCGCCGCTGTCGATCAGCTGGTTCAGGTAGCGCTCGGACGGCGTCCCCGCATCGCACCGAAGCAGCCCGCGCGCAATTGTCGTCATCAGGCTGGATGCCTTCAGGAAGCGCGACACGTCGACATTGCGGAAGAAGTCCTGCACGTACGCATCCGCCGGCGTCTGGATCAGTTCGGCCGGCGTGCCGACCTGGATCAGGCAGCCGTCCTTCATGATGCCGATGCGCCCGCCGATCTTCACCGCCTCCTCGATATCGTGGGAAATGAACACGATCGTGCGCTGCTCTTCCTTTTGCAGACGCAACAGCTCGTTCTGCATTTCGAAGCGGATCAGCGGATCGAGCGCCGAGAACGCCTCGTCCATCAGCAGGACCGACGGATTCACCGCCAGCGCGCGAGCCAGCCCCACGCGCTGCTGCATGCCGCCGGACAACTCGCTCGGCAGCAGCTTCTCGTACGACCCGAGGCCGACGCGCTCCAGCGCGGCACGCGCCACCTCATAGCGCTGCGCCTTCTTGATCCCCGCGACCTCGAGCCCGTAGGCGATGTTGTCGATCACCGTCCGGTTCGGCAACAGTGCGAACGACTGGAACACCATCGCCATCTTCTGGCGCCGAACATCGCGTAGTTCCGGCGTCGACATCGGTGCGATGTCGCGGCCTTCGAGCACGACCTGCCCGGACGTCGGCTCGATCAGCCGGTTGAGCAGTCGAACCAGCGTCGATTTACCGGAGCCCGACAGCCCCATGATCACGAAGATCTCGCCGGCCCTGACGCTCAGGCTCACGTCGTTGACCGCGACCATGTTGCCGGTTTGCGCGAAGATCTCGTTGCGTCCGACACCGCGCTCGAGCAGCTCGATCGCCCGCTCGGGCTTCGGACCGAAGATCTTCGAAAGGTGCTTGACGGTCAGGATGTCGGTCCCGGTCGCGATGCTCGACCGGGCAATCGACGGCGCACCGTCGGTATGGATTGCTCCGGGGGGAAGTACGTCGCCCGGTGCAAACGTCAGATTTGGGGCCATTCTGTCATCCCGACTAGCTGGTAATGGAAACCGTGAACTTCAGACGAGTCGCCTTCGATTGCCCGCTTGCCGCGTGGGCTCGATGCGCTCCTGCGTTGGTTGACGGCGCTGATTCAGTGAATGCAGCGTATCAATCCAATTACATCGGTCCCGATACATTTTCTGTGCGCTTTTCCATACCTTTGGTAATGCATCGAAAACGTGCGGAAAAGCACGAATGGTGCGGAATGGTGCGAATGACACGAGCGCGCAATGCCGGCGCGGCCCGCGCGGGATTTCGCGGTGACTGCGGCACGGTGGTGCACGCGGTGCGCGGGAGGGTGCGCTAGGGGAAAATCCCGACGGGGGTGCGTAAGGGAAACTACTGATAAAGCCGGCGCGCGACGCAGGCGGCGCGGCAGATTCTGGCGATGTTCAAGCCGACGCTGACGATATTGCCCCGGATCAGCGACGGCTTCGTTTTGCTCGTGAAACGGTTGACGATCGTCAATCGTCCCGCTTCATCGATCATTCAAATCGACGTGAACGGGAGACGAACGGGATAACTCACGTGAGTCGCCGCGTCCGCTCGTGCCTTTCCTTCAACATCGCGCATACGCGTTCCCCGCGCTCCAAATAGAAAACGCGGATGACCAGCCGACACCGGACACAATCTCCGGCGCGGCTCGTCATCCGCGTTGACGCCCTGACCTACCTCGCAGTACGTCAGCTGTAGTCGTACACCCCACGTCCCGTCTTGCGCCCCAGCCGCCCGGCCGACACCATCTCGCGCAGCAGCGGGCACGCACGATACTTCGTGTCGCCGAAGTCCTTCAGGAACACGTCCATCACCGCGAGGCACACGTCGAGCCCGACGAGGTCGGCCAGCGCGAGCGGCCCGATCGGGTGGTTCGCACCGAGCTTCATCCCCGCGTCGATCTCCTCGGCCGACGCGATGCCTTCGGCGAGCACGAAGAACGCTTCGTTGATCATCGGCACGAGGATCCGGTTCACGACGAAGCCCGGCGCGTTGCGCACGCCGATCGGCGACTTGTCGAAACGCTCGGTGAGCGCGCGCACCGCCGACGCGGTCGCGTCGCTCGTCTGCAGCCCGCGGATGATCTCGACGAGCGGCATTAGCGGCACCGGGTTGAAGAAGTGCATGCCGACGAAGCGCGACGGCTCGGCAAGCAGCGCCGCGAGCGCGGTGATCGAGATCGACGACGTGTTGGTCGCGATGATCGCATCGGGCCGCGCGACCGACTCGATCTGCTTCAGGATGCGGCTCTTCAGCTCGACGTTTTCGGTCGCGGCTTCGATCACGATGTCGACCGCGGCGAGCTTCGCGTAATCGGTCGACGTCGTGATGCGCGCGAGCGCGGCGTCGCGTGCGCCGGCATCGAGCTTCTCCTTCGACACGAGCCGCTCGAGGCTGCCCTTCAGCGCGGCGACGCCCTTGTCGAGCGCCGCATCGCTGACGTCGATCATCACGACGTTGAGTCCTGCAACGGCGGCGGTTTGCGCAATGCCGTTGCCCATGGTTCCGGCGCCCACGACGCCGACGGTTTCGATGGCCATGACGATTCCTGTATGTTCGGGTGCTGAGCGTTCGATTATCAGATGTTCTCGAAGATCGCCGCAATGCCCTGGCCGCCGCCGATACACATCGTCACGAGCGCATAACGCCCGCCGATGCGCTTCAGCTCGTACAGCGCCTTGACCGTGATCAATGCGCCCGTCGCGCCGATCGGGTGACCGAGCGAAATGCCCGAGCCGTTCGGGTTGACCTTGGCCGGATCGAGGCCGAGCTCCTGCGTGACCGCGCACGCCTGGGCCGCGAACGCCTCGTTCGCCTCGATCACGTCGAGATCGGTGATTTTCAGGCCCGCGCGCTCGAGCGCCTTCTGCGTGGCCGGCACGGGGCCGATGCCCATGTACGCCGGATCGACGCCCGCATGCGCATACGCGACCAGACGCGCGAGCGGCTTCACGCCCTGCGCACGCGCGGCATCCGCGCTCATCATCAGCACCGCGGCGGCCGCATCGTTGATCCCCGACGCGTTGCCGGCCGTCACCGTGCCGTCTTCCTTCACGAACACCGGCTTCAGCTTCGAGAAATCGTCCGGGCCCGCATCGTGACGCACGTGCTCGTCGGTGTCGAACGCGACCTCGCCCTTCTTCGTGCGGATCGAGATCGGCAGGATCTGATCCTTGAAGCGGCCTTCGGCGATCGCGCGCGCCGCGCGACGATGCGATTCGAGCGCGAGCGCATCCTGCGCATCACGCGAAATGCCGTACTTGCGTGCGACGTTCTCGGCCGTCACGCCCATGTGGATCGTCTGGAACGGGTCGTGCAGCGCGCCGAGCATCATGTCGACGAGCTTGGCATCGCCCATGCGCTGGCCGAAGCGCGCGGCCGGCACGGTGTACGGTGCGCGGCTCATGTTCTCCGAGCCGCCGCCGATCGCGACGTCGGCATCGCCGAGCATGATCGTCTGCGCGGCCGACACGATCGCCTGCAGGCCCGAGCCGCACAGACGGTTCACGGTCAGCGCCGGCGTGTGCTGCGCGACGCCGCCGTTGATCGCCGCGACACGCGCGAGATACATGTCCTTCGGCTCGGTGTTCACGACGTGGCCGAACACGACATGCCCGACCGCGTCGCCCGGCACGTTCGCGCGCGACAGCACTTCGCTCACGACCTTCGCGCCGAGATCGGTCGGCGAGAAATCCTTCAGGCTTCCGCCGAAATCACCGATCGCGGTACGGACACCGCTCACCACCACGACTTCCTTCGCTGCATTGCTCATCGTCTCACTCCGGTTCGTTCGCGCCCGCGGGCGCGGGGATGCGTTGCGTTACATGTTCGGGTAATTCGGCCCGCCACCGCCTTCCGGCGTGACCCACACGATGTTCTGCGTCGGGTCCTTGATGTCGCAGGTCTTGCAGTGCACGCAGTTCTGCGCGTTGATCACCAGCCGATCGCTGCCGTCGTCGTTCTTCACGAACTCGTATACCGCCGCCGGGCAGAAGCGGGCCTCCGGCCCCGCGTACGTGCGCAGGTTCACGTTCACCGGCACGTTCGCATCCTTCAGCGTCAGATGCGCCGGCTGGTTCTCCTCGTGGTTCGTGTTCGAGATGAACACCGACGACAGCCGGTCGAACGTCAGCTTGCCGTCCGGCTTCGGATACTCGATCGGCGTGCATTGCGATGCGGGCTTCAGCATCTCGTGGTCCGCATGCTTGTGGTGCAGCGTCCACGGCACGTTGCCGCCCATCACCTTCTGCTCGAGCCCGACCATCAGCGTGCCCAGGTACAGCCCCTTGGCCATCCACTGCTTGAAGTTGCGCGCGCGGTACAGCTCCGTGTACAGCCACGATTGCTTGAACGCATCCGGGTACGCGTTGAGCTCGTCGCTCTGGCGGCCGGCCTGCACCGCGTCGAATGCAGCATCGGCCGCCAGCATGCCGGTCTTGATCGCCGCGTGGCTGCCCTTGATCCGCGATGCGTTCAGGAAGCCCGCGTCGTCACCGATCAGCGCGCCGCCCGGGAACACCGTCTTCGGCAGCGACAGCAGCCCGCCCGCGGTGATCGCACGCGCACCATATGACACGCGCTTGCCGCCTTCGAGGAATGCGCGGATCGACGGATGCGTCTTGTAGCGCTGGAATTCCTCGAACGGCGACAGGTACGGGTTCGTGTAGCCCAAGCCCACCACGAAGCCGACCACCACCTGGTTGTTGTCCATGTGATACAGGAACGAGCCGCCGTACGTATCGGACTTCAGCGGCCAGCCGGCCGTGTGGATCACGAGGCCCGGCTTGTGCTTCGCGGGATCGATTTCCCACAGCTCCTTGATGCCGATCCCGTACGCCTGCGGATCGGCGTTCGCGTCGAGCTTGAACTTCGAGATCAGCTGACGGCCCAGATGACCGCGGCAGCCTTCGGCGAACAGCGTGTACTTCGCGTGCAGCTCCATGCCGAGCTGGAAGTTCTCGGTCGGCTCGCCGTCCTTGCCCACGCCCATGTTGCCGGTGGCGACGCCCTTCACCGAGCCGTCGTCGTTGTAGAGGATCTCGGCGGCCGGGAAGCCCGGGAAGATCTCGACGCCCAGCGCTTCCGCCTGTGCCCCAAGCCAGCGCGTGACGTTGCCCAGCGAGATCACGTAGTTGCCGTGGTTCTGGAAGTTGGCGGGCAGCGCCCAGTTGGGCGTGGTGACCGCGCTTTTCTCGGACAGGAACAGGAAGCGGTCTTCCGTCACCTCGACATCGAGCGGCGCGCCGCGTTCCTTCCAGTCGGGGAACAGTTCGTTGATCGCGCGCGGGTCCATCACCGCGCCCGACAGGATGTGCGCGCCGATCTCGGAACCCTTCTCGAGCACGCACACGCCGATCTCGGTGCCTTTCTCGGCGGCCAGCTGCTTGAGCCGGATCGCCGCCGACAGCCCGGCGGGGCCGCCGCCGACGATCACGACGTCGTATTCCATCGATTCGCGCGGGCCGTACTGCGCGAGCAAGTCCTGTGTGGTCAAAATCCTGTCTCCTCCTGCGCCCCGACCGTTACGGTCAGAACTGGTCTTCCGTCAACGCGAGCACGCTCTCGTTGCCCTTCGCGCCGACGATCGACGCTTCGAGCGCGCCGGCCTGCACGAGGACGTGTTCCGCATAGCATTGTGCGATCGCGATCTTCGCATCGTAGAACGCCGTGTCGTTCGCGCGGTTCGCGTGCGCCGCCAGCAGTGCGCGCGCCATCTGCCATCCGCACAGCACCACGCCCGCCAGCTTCAGGTACGGCACGCTGCCGGCGAACACCGCGTTCGGGTCCTGCTTCGCGTTCGCGACC
The DNA here is from genome assembly GCF_011753085.1 of Burkholderia sp. Tr-862. Lineage (NCBI taxonomy): Bacteria > Pseudomonadati > Pseudomonadota > Betaproteobacteria > Burkholderiales > Burkholderiaceae > Burkholderia > Burkholderia sp. Tr-862. The sequence goes on along the minus strand of NZ_VWWG01000014.1, from coordinate 26,509 downwards.
ACGTAGTCCACCACCGACGACAGCGCGCGCGCGCCCTTCTCCAGCTGCGCCTTCATCGACGCGGCCGCCGCGCCGTCGAGCTTGCCGAGCGCCGCGACAGTGTCGCCGATCTCCGCGATCAGCGCCTTCGCGACCGCGCCGCCGTCGCGCAGCGTCTTGCGGCCGACGAGGTCGTTCGCCTGGATCGCGGTCGTGCCTTCGTAGATCGCCAGGATCCGCGCATCGCGGTAGTACTGCGCCGCGCCGGTTTCCTCGATGAAGCCCATCCCGCCGTGCACCTGCACGCCCAGGCTCGCCACGTCGTTCACCATCTCGGTGCTCCAGCCCTTCACGACTGGCACCAGATATTCGTAGATTGCCTGATGACGCACCCGCGTCGCCTCGTCCGAATGGCGGTGGGCAATGTCGCTGTGCGCGGCAGCCACATACGCGAGCGCGCGAGCGCCTTCGGTCAGCGCGCGCATCGTGCCGAGCATCCGGCGCACGTCCGGGTGATGGATGATCGTCACCGACTGCTTCGCCGAGCCGTCGACCGGACGACTCTGCACGCGCTCCTTCGCGAATTCCGCGGCCTTCTGGTATGCGCGGTCGGCCACGCCGATCCCCTGCATCCCGACGCCGAAGCGCGCGGCGTTCATCATGATGAACATGTATTCGAGGCCGCGGTTCTCCTCGCCGACCAGGTAGCCGATCGCGCCGCCGTGGTCGCCGTATTGCAGCACCGCCGTCGGGCTCGCCTTGATCCCGAGCTTGTGCTCGATCGACACGCAGTGCACGTCGTTGCGTGCGCCCAGCGAACCGTCGTCGTTGACCATGAACTTCGGCACGATGAACAGCGAGATGCCCTTCACGCCTTCCGGCGCGTTCGGCGTGCGCGCGAGCACCAGGTGGACGATGTTGTCCGCCATGTCGTGCTCGCCCCACGTGATGAAGATCTTGGTGCCGAACACCTTGTACGTGCCGTCGCCCTGCGGCTCCGCGCGCGAGCGCACCAGCGCCAGGTCCGAACCGGCCTGCGGTTCGGTCAGGTTCATCGTGCCCGTCCATTCACCCGAGATCAGCTTCGGCACGTAGCGCTGCTTCTGTTCGTCGGTGCCGGCCGTCAGCAGCGCCTCGATCGCGCCGTCGGTGAGCAGCGGACACAGCGCGAACGACAGGTTCGATGCGTTCAGCATCTCGATGCACGGCGTCGCGATCAGCTTCGGCAGCCCTTGGCCGTCGTATTCGGTCGGATGCTGCAGGCCCTGCCAGCCGCCTTCGACGAACTGGCGGAACGCCGCGCCGAAGCCGGGCGTCGCCGTCACGACGCCGTCCTTCCAGCTGCTCGGGTTGCGGTCGCCCTCGACGTTCAGCGGCGCCAGCACCTCGCCGCAGAATTTCGCGGATTCTTCGAGCACGGCCTGCGCCGTGTCGTAGCCGGCTTCCTCGAAGCCGGGCAACTGCGCAACGGTGTCGATGCCCGCGAGTTCCTTCAGCACGAACAGCATGTCCTTGACAGGGGCGTTATAGCTCATGGTCGATGTTCCAATCAGGCGTTGAATGAGGCGCGCGGCCCGGGCGGCTGCGGCAAAACCGGCCAGCGCCAGGCGACGTCGTGACCCATCGTACTGCCGCGGCGGCGGTTTCCCATTGTCATATCCGGCCCACATGGTGACAAAATCGGCCACGCGATGTGCGGGGTGATGCTGGAAACGGCCGGCCCGGAGCGGCTTGGCGGGGTGTTGGTTTTCGGAGAAATGGCGGGCAATTGCCGTGCCGCCGCGGCGCGCGCTAGCGGGGTCGGAGTGCTCGAACCGGCCGATTCCGGCTCCGTTCAGTCGGACCGTCCGGAGAAACACGGACTCGCGCGGATGGACAGCCACCTCCCTGGTCGACTTGATCGGCGAACCGGAAGTCGGCTGTCGACTGTCGGCTGCGCGATCGATTGTGTCGGCTTCGCTATCGTTGCATGAACGCAATGAAGCGCTTGACCAGACCACCTGCCGCAACGTCACTTCGGCCATCGCCAGACTGGATCGCTCAGATGTTCGGCGAAGTAGTCGGACAGCGCCGTCACCTTCGCGGCGCGCGCCCGCGCCGACGGCGTAACGAAATAAAGACCGCCCTTCGTCAGCGACCAGTCGGTGAGGATCGCTTCGAGACGGCCGTCGGCCAGATATTCGCCCGCGATGAATTCAGGCAGCTCGGCGATCGCAAGGCCATCGAGCAGCGTGGGCAACAGCGCATCGGCGTTCGTTACCCGCAGCGGGCCCGTCGGCATGACCGGCTCCTCGTCGCCCACGTCGTTCGTGAAGCGCCATACGGCACTGCGCGCGCGATACGCGTACGAGAGGCAAGGACGATCCGCCAGCTCGCGCGGATGTGTGGGTCGCCCTTCGCGCCGCAAATATTCCGGCGACGCCACCACGAATTGCGTGACGGCGCACAGCCGCCGCGCAACCAGCGACGAATCCGGCAGCGCGGCGATACGCAACGCGGCGTCAAATCCATCGGCGATCAGATCGACCGACGCATCCGATAAATGCAGGTCGATCGACACCTCCGGATAGGCGCGAAAGAAGCCCGGCAGCAACGGCGCCACCCAGCGCAGTCCGAACGACATCGGCACAGCGAGACGCACCAGCCCGCGCGGCTGCACCGACATCTCGCGCGCCGAGCTTTCCGCCTCCTCGGCCTGGCGATAGATCTCGCCAGCTTGCTCGCTGATCGTCCGACCGAACTCGGTGAGAGAGAGCTGGCGCGACGTGCGATTGAAAAGTCGCGCGCCTAGCCGGTCCTCCAGACGGGCCACACCGCGCGAGACGGTGGCGACGGACACCCCGGTCGCGCGCGCGGCAGCCGCAAACGACCCGTGCTCGGCCACCTTCGCGAACATCGCGAGCCCCTCGAAATCAGGCAGTTTCGCCATTTCCCCTCATCTTTGCATATCTGCAATGTTTGATTGCGATTAATTCTATTTCGAAATGATCGAGCCGTCGATATTCTCCTCACATCGCAGCACGCAACAGCGTCGCGAACACCCCTGACCTAACGAAAGGAGCAATACCATGGCACGCAAACTCGACAACAAGATCGCACTCGTCACCGGCGCAACCAGCGGCATCGGTCTTGCCACCGCCCAACGTTTCGCGGCCGAAGGTGCGCACGTTTATCTCACGGGCCGGCGCCAGGTCGAACTCGATGCCGCCGTGACGGGCATTCTCGAAGCGGGCGGAAAGGCGACCGGCGTACGGTCGGATTCCACCCGGCTCGATGAGCTTGACGCGCTGTATGAGCAAATCAAGAAGGAGCACGGGCGCCTGGACGTGCTGTTCGTGAACGCCGGCGGCGGTTCGATGCTGCCGCTTGGCAGCATTACCGAGGCGCACTACGACGAAACCTTCGACCGCAACGTGAAGGGCGTGCTGTTCACGGTGCAGAAGGCACTGCCGCTGCTCGCCGATGGCGCCTCGGTGATTTTGACCGGCTCGACCGCGGGCAGCGCGGGTACCGCGGCGTTCAGCGTGTATTCGGCTTCCAAGGCGGCAGTGCGTGCCTTTGCACGCAGCTGGATTCTCGACCTCAAGGAGCGCCATGTCCGCGTGAACACGATCAGCCCGGGTGCGACTCGCACGCCCGGCCTGCTCGATCTCGCCGGTGACGATGCGGCTCAGCGCCAGGGGCTCGCCGATTACCTGGCTGCCCAGATCCCGATGGGGCGCCTTGGCGAGCCGGGCGAGATCGCGAGCGCGGCGCTGTTCCTGGCCTCGGACGACGCGAGCTTCGTGAACGGCATCGAATTGTTTGTCGATGGCGGCCAGCAACAGATCTGAGCGGGGCTCGGGTGCGGTGGACGCGTCTTCGACGGTCGCACGCCGCGCCCGGCCTACTCATACCGAGTTCCGTCATGATTGAACGACGCGCTTTTCTTGCACTTGCTGCGATCCGGCGCGACGGTGTCGACGTCCGCCAGCATTTCCGCGTGAGCGAATCCGGGCACGCCGGAGAAGCGCCGCTCGGTCCCCTCCTCGTGTGGAACGACGTCGAGTTCGCGCCGCACTCGGGCTTCGGCCTGCGTGCTCACCGCGACGTCGAGATCGTCACGTGGGTACGTTCGGGCGCAATCACGCACGAAGACGACGCGGGCAATCGCGCGCGCCTGGTCGCCAATTCCGTCCATGTGATGAGTGCCGGCGCGGCGATCCATTGCGCAGAGCGCAACGAGGAAAATGTACCCGCGCGGCAATTCCAGATACGGCTACGTCCGCGCACACCGGCCAGTACGTCGCGCTGCGCGACGCGCGTCTGTTCGCTTGGATGTCGCGAGAGCCGATTCGTTACGCTGGCGAGTGGCGATCCGGAGGATGTCCGCGCCGGCGCATTGCCCATTCACGCCGACGCACGGATGCGTATCGCGACGCTGCGCGAAGGCACGGCGATGCAGCACGCTTTGCCGCTGTCCGGTTCTGCTTATCTGGTTGTCGAACATGGGCGAGTGGACGTGGGGCACATCACGCTGGCGCGACGCGATGGCATCACCATTCGCGATGAAACGTGCGTTACGTTGAGAGCGAAAGACGACACGGATGTCGTGATTGTCGAACTCTTGCGCTAGGACAGGTGCTTCATCCAAGTGCGCCGCGCCGGCGTTCATTGTCATTTCCGGCGGAAATATCCGGAAAACGGTAGGCCATCAGTCGAACGTGATCAAGTCCTTGAAGATCAGTTGTCCCCAGTTATTTCCGCGCGCGTGCACAAGCAGTCCACCGTCCGAAAGCCCACCCAGTTTGATCGGCGCGAAACCGAGTTTTTCAGCAAGCGCGCCAATCTCCGCTGCGGCGCCGTCATCGTCGCTCGCGAGGAACACGACTCTCCTGCCCCCATGTATGGCCGGGTCCTGGCCGAGGACGGCGGCAACCAGATGATTGAAGCCTTTCACCAGCCTGGCTCCGCTGAACGCGTTCGCGACGAAAGCAGACGACGGGAGACCGCCCAGTTCCTCGAGCGGGGCCTGCGTGTTCATCGCGTCGATGACCGTCTTCCCCTTCCAGTCGGGCAGCGCTTTTGCGATCTCCGGGTGCGACTCGAAACGGACAGCCAGAAAGATGATGTCCGCCTTGACGGCTTCCGCCAGGGTTTTGGGAATGATCGTGGGGCCGATCGCGGCCGCCTCGGCCGCAAAGCTTTCCGGGTCGCGCGTGGTTGCAACGGCCACTTCGATGCCGTTGCGGGCGAACGCCCTGGCAAGTGCGTGGCCGATCTTGCCGAAGCCAATGATTGCGTAACGCATATGTTTCTCCTTCGTTTCTCGGCGCGGTCAGAGCTTGTAACCGCCGCTCGCTTCAATCGTCTGGCCGGTCACCCAATGGCCATCATCGGAGGCCAGGAACGCCACGACGGCGGCGATTTCCGAAGGCTCGCCAAAGCGGCCCAGCGCGATTTGGGCCTCGGCCGCCTTGACGAGTTCGGGATTCTCCCGAACGGCGGCGTTCGCATCCGTTCGCGTGAAGCCCGGCGCGACGGCGTTCGCGGTGATGCCACGCGGCCCCAGCTCGATGGCGAGCGTATGGGTCAGCGTATTGATGGCTGCTTTCGCCATTGAGTAGACGGGCGCGGCCGTCACGGGCTTCGTGGCGGCGGCGGAAGAAATGTTGATGATGCGTGCACCATCGGCGAGACGATCCAGCGCGGCCTGAATGATGAAGAAGGGCGCGCGGGCGTAGACCGCCATCAGGGTGTCCCAACTTTCCGGCGTTGCGTCCTTGAAGCCAAGCCAGCCGGAATTGCCGGCGTTGTTGACCAGAATGTCGAGGGCTCGGCTTCCGTTCCGCTGGGTGAACTCGTCGTCGAGTCTCTCGAACAAAGCCGGGACGGTCGCCGGATCAACCAGATCCGCGTGGATCGCGAACGCGGTGCCTCCCGCTTTCTCGATGGCTGCGATCGCCTCGTCCGCGCCGGATTTGCTGGCGTTGTAGGTTAGCGCGACTGTCGCACCGTCCTTTGCAAGGCGTTCGGCGATGGCGCGGCCGATGCCCCGCGATGCCCCGGTCACGAGCGCTGTTTTGCCCTTCAGGGATTGAGTCACTTGAGTTTTCTCCTCAGAGTTGTGCCAAGCCACCGTCAACGGCGACCTCGCTGGCGGTCATGAAGCTGCTGTCCGACGACGCAAGAAAGGCAGCCACCGCGCCGATCTCGGCCGGATCGGCCATACGCTGGAGCGGCGTCATCGCCCCGTAGGCCTTCTGGCCTTCTTCGCCCAGCGCCTCCTTGGCGAGTTCGGTCGCGGTCGCCCCGGGCGATAGCACGTTTATCCGGATGCCGGTGCCCTTCAGGTCCGCCGCCCAAGTCCGCGCGAGGTTGCGCACCGCTGCCTTGCTCGCGCTATAGGCCGTGAATCCTGGGGCTCCCGTGGTGCCGGCGCTCGATCCGGTCAGGATGATCGAACCGCCCGCGCCCATCAGCGGCAGCGCCTTCTGGACCGTGAAGATCGTCCCCTTCACATTGGTGTCGAAGGTGTCGTCAATGTGCTCGGCGGTGATCTGGCCGAGAGGCAGCGGGCTTCCCGCCCCGGCGTTGGCGAAGACGATGTCGAGCGTTCCGCGCTCCGCCTTGACCGCCGCGTAGAGCCGGTCGAGGTCGGTCGGATCGCAGACCGAGCCCTTCACCGCGCGGGCATTGGGCCCAAGGTCGGCCACCGCAGCGTCGAGCGCTTCCTGCCGGCGGCCGAAGATGAAGACGAAGGCGCCCTCTTCGATGAAGCGTCTTGCCGCGGCGCGGCCGATGCCGGTAGCGCCGCCGGTGATCACGGCGGTCTTTCCATTCAGTCTGTTCATGTCATGCATCCTTCGAAACGAAAGCAACAACCCGATTCTGGGACGCTTGATTCATGAAGCCAATTGACTGAATATCTATAAATACCATCTACTTTCTAGATAGATATGCTGGACAACGTCACCATCAATCAACTTCGGGCGTTCGTCGCCGTGTGTGACCAGGGAAGCTTTTCCGGGGCGGCAAGGGAACTGAGGCGTGCGCAGTCGGCGATCAGTCACGCGATCAACGCGCTCGAGAATGCCTTTGACGTGATGCTGTTCGAGCGCAACACGCGCAAAGCGACGCTCACGGCCGCAGGCCGCAGCCTCCTGCCGGATGCGCGCGGGGTGATTGCGCGCACCGAGGAAATGAAGATGCGCGCGGTCGCGATCGCTGAAGCCGGTGTCCCACAGGTCTCGGTCGCCGTGGATACCTATTTTCCGCGTGCGCACCTGATTGAATGCCTGCGCACCCTGCAGGCGGACTTTCCTACGGTCGCGATCAATCTGCGCATGACGACCATGCAGGGCGGCGAGCGCCTGGTTCTCGACGGCACGTGCGCATTGGCGGTAACGATCACGGATGTGCCCGAGCTGAGCCAAGGCTCCATCGAGCGGCAACATTTATGTGACGCGCAAATGGTGACCGTCTGTGCGCCATCGCATCCGCTGGCCGCGCTCGCGGGGCCGATTCCGCGGGAGGAATTTGGCCGGCACATCCAGCTCGTCGTAACGGACAATCAGCCCGATGCGGAAAAGACCCAACAGGGGGTCGCCGGTGAACGCCAGTGGTGGGTGAATGATCTCGGCGCGAAGCACGATCTGCTCAGGGGAGGCCTGTGCTGGGGGCACATGCCGCGCCATCTGGTCGAGCAAGACCTCGCGAAGGGATCGCTTGTCGAACTCCAACGGCGCGCGTGGCACATGCGCTCCCTCACGTTCATGATCTCCCAGCGGCGCGGGTACTCGTTTTCCGAATGCGAGACACGGCTGGTCGAACTCCTTGGCAATCGTCATCCCGTCCCAAAGGGTGGAAAGGCCAAGGTCGGCGTGACGCGCGGTCGCTGATGGATTTGCCCGGCGACGCTGCGCGAACCGTGACGTCAACACTGGCCGAATCCGTCACGTTGCCGCTGCTTCTACTGCCTGGCAAACCGGCATCAACCACGCTGCCGTGCGTCGCAGGTTCCTCGCGATCGCATCTCGACCCGTGTTTCAGGAACAGAGGCGGTGACACAATGATCGCGGTCTGAACAGTGGGCTGCTTGAATCCGAAATGCGACCATTGGCATCAACACGGTTCATTTGGCCGAAATGGGTCGGCAAGCACCGCCACGGAAATCCACGAAGAACCCACTGCATGGCGGCCGGCGCCAAATCGGCCGACCTTTTTTGCCGTCCGGGCCCGCGCGTTTCTGCGTAGACTTTCATCTGATCAGGCCACATGACCGGGAGCAGCGACGAAGATGAATGAACGCCCGAAGCCCATCGCGGATTTCGTCCGGATCGCCGCCGGACTGTTCCAGTCGGACAAGCTTCCCCCCGCCGCGCGCGCGTTCGCGCCGCGAGTATTCGCCCGGTTGCAGCAGCCGTCGGATGACGGCAAACGGCTCGCGGTGCGATACCCCGCATGCGAATGGCTCGACCCGGCGCTCGAGTCGGTCGCGCGCGTCGACCCGACGTTCGCCACCGTCGCGCAGCTGATCAAATCGCTCGAGCCCGACGTGGGATGGTCGCGTCGCACATCGGGAAAGGACGGCAGTCCGAACTATATCGACGGGCATGTGAACGGGATGATCTGCGGGCCCGGCGGCGCGGAAAGCCGCGACGACATCCAGCTCGGCTTCTCGTTGATGATGCCCAATGTCAGATATCCGGATCATGGTCACGCGCCGGAGGAAGCGTACGTGCTGATGACCGCCGGTGAATTCCGGCAGCAAAACGGCGCATGGTTCGATCCCGGGATCGGCGGCGGCATCCACAACCCGCCGGGAGCGTTGCATGCGATGCGCTCCGGCGACGCACCGTTCCTCGCGATCTGGTGCCTGCTGAATTGATCTGACGAGCGACGCGATGTGCTGACGGAGCCGCCGGCGGTCAGCGGCCAGTCATTGGCCTACCGGCCGGTCGGGATCGCTTCCGACCGCTGTTGAGGGACCAGCCCGATCGTCTCCGGCGACCATGTGAACGATTTCACGCGAAGGCAGCCGCCGAGGGGAGCCGGCCATGGGAGCCGGCAAAGGAACCCGGTTATGGGGAAACCTGTCCGGTGCCGCCGCGCACAGGCCGGCTCGAGCAACCACGCCGCACCGCGAAAGCGGCAGCGAGCCTGGCTCGTCAACACCCGTTCGGCCGACGCGATATTGCGCGCGCGTGGATAAAACGCAACAGTAGAACGGACGACGCGCTCGATGCGCTCCTCCTCGATCGCGCCGTCGTTATGAGGCATACTCTATTCGCGCCCAGCGAACGATCGTTCTTTTTTAAACGCAAGCCGTCGCACGCGCCACTAAACAAGCACATGATTCTGTTACCTTGACGCACCGGCCCGCGCGCAATGCAATGGCCATCACCCATCTTTCACACTATGACACTACAGATTGGGATTCCTCTGGAGACAGCCACCGGCGAACGGCGCGTTGCGACCGTACCCGAAGTGGTCGAGAAACTGATCAAGCTGGGGTTTTCGGTAGCCGTGCAAAGCGGCGCCGGCGCCGGCGCGAATTTTGACGACGATGCGTACCGCGCGGCCGGCGCGAGCATCGCCGCGTCGGCGGCCGAGCTCTGGTCCGGCAGCGACATCGTGTTCAAGGTGCGCCCGCCGAGTGCCGACGAAGTCGCGCTGATGCGCGAAGGCGGCACGCTGATCGGCTTCGTGTGGCCCGCGCAGAACCCCGAACTGATGCAGCAGCTGGCCGCGAAACGCGCGACGGTGCTGGCGATCGATTCGCTGCCGCGCACGCTGTCGCGCGCGCAGAAGATGGACGCGCTCACGTCGATGGCCGGCATCAGCGGCTACCGCGCAGTGATCGAGGCCGCGCATGCGTTCGGCCGCTTCCTGAACGGCCAGGTCACGGCGGCCGGCAAGGTCCCGCCGGCCAAGGTCTTCATCGCCGGTGCCGGCGTCGCGGGCCTCGCCGCGATCGGCACGGCAGCGAGTCTCGGCGCGATCGTGCGCGCGAACGACACGCGCGCCGAGGTGGCCGATCAGGTCAAGTCGCTGGGCGGCGAGTTCGTCAAGGTCGACTACGAAGAGGAAGGCTCGGGCGGCGGCGGTTACGCGAAGGTGATGAGCGAAGGCTTCCAGCAGGCGCAGCGCGCGATGTATGCGCAGCAGGCCAAGGACGCCGACATCATCATCACGACCGCGCTGATCCCCGGCAAGCCGGCGCCGAAGCTGATCACGGCCGAGATGGTGCAGTCGATGAAGCCCGGCAGCGTGATCGTCGACATGGCCGCCGAACAGGGCGGCAACTGCGAACTCACGGTGCCCGGCGAGGCGGTCGTGCGCCACGGCGTGACCATCGTCGGCTATACCGATCTCGCGTCGCGGCTGTCGCGGCAGTCGTCCACGCTGTACGGGACCAACCTGCTGCGCGTGATCGAGGAGCTGTGCAAGGGCAAGGACGGCACGATCAACGTCGACTTCGACGACGACGCGATCCGCGGCCTCACCGTCATCAAGGAAGGCAACATCACCTGGCCGCCGCCGCCGATCAAGCAGGCGGCCGTCGCACCCAAGCCCCAGGCGGCCACACCCGTCGTGGCCGCACCGGCGAAGTCCAAGGGCCACGGCCACAGCGGCGAGCCGATGTCGGCCAAGGCGCTCGCGATCGTGTTCGCGATCGGCGCACTGGGGTTCCTGCTGGTCGGCCAGTTCGCGCCGGCCAGCTTCCTGTCGCACTTCACGGTGTTCGTGCTCGCGTGCTTCGTCGGCTACATGGTGATCTGGAACGTCACGCCGTCGCTGCACACGCCGCTGATGAGCGTGACCAACGCGATCTCGTCGATCATCGCGATCGGCGCGCTCGTGCAGGTCGCGCCGCCGCTGGGCGAGCTGGCCAATGCCGGCGACCGTCCGTCCGGGCTGATCCTGGGTCTCGCGGTGGGCGCGCTGACGCTCACGGCCGTCAACATGTTCGGCGGCTTCGCGGTGACGCGTCGCATGCTGGCGATGTTCCGCAAATAAGGGGACGACAACAATGACTTCCAACCTGACTACCGTCTCCTATATCGGCGCCGCGATCCTGTTCATCCTCAGCCTCGGCGGGCTGGCCAATCCCGAGACCGCGCGCCGCGGCAACCTGCTCGGCATGATCGGCATGCTGATCGCCGTGCTGGCCACCGTGGCCGGCCCGCGCGTGTCGGCCGCGGGCATTCCGTACGTGATCGCCGCGCTGGTCGTCGGCGGCGCCGTCGGCCTGTACGCCGCGAAGAAGGTGCAGATGACGCAGATGCCGGAACTGGTCGCGCTGATGCACAGCCTGGTCGGTCTCGCGGCCTGCCTGGTCGGTTTCGCGAGCTATATCGATACGTCGCTGCAGCTCACCGGCGCCGAGAAGGCGATCCATGAAGTGGAGATCTACGTCGGCATCCTGATCGGCGCGGTCACCTTCGCGGGCTCGATCATCGCGTTCGGCAAGCTGTCCGGCAAGATCGGCGGCAAGCCGCTGCTGCTGCCGGCACGGCACTGGCTGAACCTGGCCGCGCTGCTGATCGTGATCTACTACGGCCGCGCGTTCCTGCATGCGGAAACCATCCAGGACGGCATGCTGCCGCTCGTCGTGATGACGGTGTTCTCGCTGCTGTTCGGCGTGCACATGGTGATGGCGATCGGCGGCGCGGACATGCCGGTCGTGGTGTCGATGCTCAACAGCTACTCGGGGTGGGCCGCGGCAGCCACCGGCTTCATGCTCGGCAACGACCTGCTGATCGTGATCGGCGCATTGGTGGGCTCGTCCGGTGCGATCCTGTCGTACATCATGTGCCGCGCGATGAACCGCAACTTCATCAGCGTGATCGCGGGCGGCTTCGGCAGCGGCGCGGGCGCACCGGCGGCAGCCGGCGGCGCGGCGCAGCCGGCCGGCGAGGCGGTCGCGGTGAGCGCGATGGAAACGGCCGAGCTGCTGCGCGAAGCGAAGCGCGTGATCATCGTGCCGGGCTACGGGATGGCCGTGGCGCAAGCGCAGCACACGGTGTTCGAACTGACGAAGCTGCTGCGCGAAAAGGGTGTGGACGTGCGTTTCGCGATTCACCCGGTCGCGGGCCGCATGCCGGGCCACATGAACGTGCTGCTGGCCGAAGCGAAGGTGCCGTACGACATCGTGCTCGAAATGGACGAGATCAACGGCGACTTCCCCGAGGCCGACGTGTCGATGGTGATCGGCGCGAACGACATCGTGAACCCGGCCGCGCAGGACGACCCGTCGAGCCCGATCGCCGGCATGCCGGTGCTGGAAGTGTGGAAGGCGAAGACGTCGATCGTGATGAAGCGCAGCATGGCGTCCGGCTATGCGGGCGTCGACAATCCGCTGTTCTACAAGGACAACAACCGCATGTTGTTCGGGGATGCGAAGTCGATGCTCACTGAAATCTTCGGCGCACTGAAAGCCTGAGTGCGGCCTCGCGCGCGGAGCGGGCAGCCCGCCGCTCCCGCGCCGCGCCGGCTCCCCGGCAGCAAAATGGCGGCATCATGTTCGACATCGTCCGTAACGGAACCCAAGATGATGAATATCGATACCGACCTGCCGGTGATGGTGACCGGCGCAACCGGCTACGTCGCGGGCTGGCTCGTGCAACGGTTGCTCGAAGCCGGCGTGACGGTGCATGCGGCCGTTCGTCATCCCGACGATCCCGACAAGCTCAAGTATCTGCAGCGCATCGCGGCCGGCCAGCCCGGCACGATCCGCTATTTCCGCGCGGACCTGCTCGAACCGGGCTCGTATGCGGACGCGATGGCCGGTTGCGGGACCGTGTTCCATACCGCGTCGCCGTTCACCATCACGGTTCGTGATCCCCAGAAAGAACTGGTAGACCCGGCGCTGCTCGGCACGCGCAACGTGCTCGATACGGTGAACCGCACGCCGTCGGTCCAGCGCGTCGTGCTGACCAGCAGCTGCGCCGCGATCTACGGCGACAACGCCGACCTCGACGCGGTGCCGAACGGCGTGTTCACCGAGGCGAACTGGAATACCAGTTCGTCGCTGACGCACCAGCCGTATTCGTATTCGAAGACGGTGGCCGAGCGCGAAGCGTGGCAGATCGCCGGCGCGCAGCAGCGCTGGCGTCTCGTCACCATCAATCCGTCGCTCGTCATCGGGCCGGGCATCAATCCGTACGCGACGTCGGAGAGCTTCGAGATCGTCCGGCAGATGGGCGACGGCACGATGAAAATGGGCGTGCCGGATCTCGGCATGGGCGCGGTCGACGTCCGCGATGTCGCCGACGCGCACCTGCGGGCCGCGTTCCTGCCCGACGCGAACGGCCGCTACATCGTGTCGGGTCACAACACGAGCCTGCCGGCGATGGCGGCGACGCTGCTCGAACGGTATGGCGCCGACTACCCGATCCCGCGGCGCATCCTGCCCAAATGGCTCGTGTGGTCGATCGGCCCGCTGGTGAACAAGGGCGTGACGCGCCGCGTCGTCGCCCGCAACGTCGGACTGCCGTGGCGCGCCGACAATGCCCGCAGCCGCAACGAACTCGGGATCCACTACCGCCCGCTCGCCGAGTCGATGAACGACTTCTTTCAGCAGCTGATCGAAACCGGACAGTTGCGGCGAGGAACCGCTTCGTGATTTCACCGGGCCGGCAGGTCATGCCGGTCGGCCCCGGCGTGCGCGTCGACGAACGGCTGCCGCGCGCCCCACGCACGATGATTCGCGCGCCAACGGGAGCCGTCCATGGGAACCCACGAAGGATGCCGGTTATGGGAGCGGGTTTGAAAAAAACGCGCTACGCTCGCCGCCGGTAAGTCCCCGGCGTACTCCCCGTCCAGTGCCGGAATGCGCGATGAAACGCGCTCGGATCGTCGAAGCCGATATCGGCGCCGATCGCCGCGATCGTGTCGAGCGTGTCGGTGAGCCGCTGGATCGCGATGTCGCGCCGCAGCTCATCCTTGAGCGCCTGGAACGTCGTCCCTTCGGCGGCCAGGTGGCGGCTCAGCGTGCGCACCGAGCAATGCAGATGCTCTGCCGCCTCGTCGATCACCGGCAAGTCGGGCAGCGCCGCCGACAGGTATTGCCGCACGCGATGGCACACGAGCTGTTCGCTGAACGATTCGAAGATCCAGTCGCCCGGCGCGCGCGCGAGGAACTTGCGCAGGTTGCGCTTGCTCTGCCGGATCGGCGCGTCGAGATAGTCGGCGCTGAAGCGCATCAGCGTGCGTTCGCAGTCGAACTGCACGGAGCCGGAGAAGAAGTACAGGTGTTCGACCGCATGGCGCGGCCGCGGACACGCGAGCTCGATCTGCAGCAGCGGGATCTTCTGCCCGATCAGCCAGGAACACACGCCGTGCACGAGCTTGAGCATCAGTTCCTGGCCGAGCGCGCCGATCGGGCCGACGGCCGGGTTCGGCCGTAGCAGCACCTGCGCGACCAGGCCGTCGCGCTTCGATTCGACGAAGAAGTCGTCGAGCAGGATATGAAAGAACTGGCCGAAACGATGCAGCGCCGTTTCGAGGTTGCGCGCATCGAGCAGGCTCAGGCACAGGTACTTCAGCGTGCCGCCGCGCAACGGGCGCGAGAAGATGCCCGGCATCTCGTCGTCGAGGTCGATCGCGAGCGTGCGGTACAGCGTCGAGAACTGCTCTTCCGTCACGCGCGCATGCGGCTCGCCGAGCAGCTCAAGCGGTATGCCGGCTCCGCGCAGATAGCGCTCGACCACGTCGCGCTGCGCGCCCGCGCTCGCCAGAAAACCGTTGACGAGCGAGATCGGCACCGTCGCGCTCGGCGACGGCAGCGCACGCCCGGGCTGGGCGGAAGGTGAGTCTGAACCGGTCATCGCGTCCCCGTCGGTCGAACCGCCCGCATTGTACTTGAGCGGCCCGGAGCGGACTGTCGGGGCTTTCGCCGGCACGCCGGCCCGCACGTCGGCCGCCGCGCGGCGCGTCGGCGCCATCAGTCCGCGCGGCTGAGTTCCCGGCGCAGGATCTTGCCGACCGTCGACTTCGGCAGCCGGTCGACCAGGCGGATCAGCTTCGGCACCTTGTAGGCGGCGAGGTTCGCGCGGCAATGCGCGACGATCTGCGCTTCGGTCAAGGCCGCGTCCGGCGCGGGCACCACGAACAGCTTGACGGCCTCGCCGGTGCGCTCGTCCGGCACGCCGATGCACGCGCATTCGGCGACGCCCGCCAGCGCGGTCGCAACCGCTTCCACCTCGTTCGGGTACACGTTGAAGCCCGACACGATGATCATGTCCTTCTTGCGGTCGACGATCTTCAGGAAGCCGGCCGCGTCGAACACGCCGATGTCGCCGGTGCGGAAGTAGCCGTCCGCGGTAAACGCGGCCGCGTTCGCCTCCGGCTTCTGCCAGTAGCCGCCCATCACCTGCGGCCCCTGCACGCAGATCTCGCCCGCTTCGCCGATCGCCACCTCGCGATCCTGGTCGTCCAGCAGCTTCACGTCGGTCGACGGCAGCGGCAGGCCCGTCGTGCCCGTGAACACGTCGATCGACTGCGGGTTGAATGTGACCACCGGCGACGTTTCCGACAGCCCGTACCCTTCGCGAATGAAGTTGCCCGTCACCGCCTTCCAGCGCGCGGAGATCACGTCGATCACCGCCGCGCCGCCGCCGGCCGACAGCTTCAGCCGCGACCAGTCGACTTCGTTCAGCCGCGGATGGCCGGCGAGCCCCGCATACAGCGTATTGACACCGACGAACACCGACGGCCGCGCGGCCTTCAGCACGTCGATGAAGCCGTCCATGTCGCGCGGATTCGCGACGAGCCAGTTCTCCGCGCCGATCGCGAAGTAGGACAGGAAGTTCACCGTCAGCGCGAAGATGTGATACAGCGGGATCGCCGTGACGATGACCTCCTCGCCCGGCCGCCGCGCACCCTGCGCGATCGCGCCGAACTGCTCGATGTTCGCGACCAGGTTGCGATGCGACAGCGCGGCGCCCTTCGACAGCCCGGTCGTGCCGCCCGTGTACTGCAGCAGCAGCAGATCGTCGCCGCCGAGCGCCACCGGCTCGACTGCGAGCGATTCGCCCGCGGCAAGCGCGTGCGCGAGTGCGATCGAGCCGGGCGGCAGCGCATCGCACGCGCCGGCCGGCGCATCGACGACGCCAAGATCGCCGCGGCCCACGCTCAGCACGGTTCGTATGCGCGTCCTGCCGACCACGTCGGCGAATGTGCCCATCGATCCGCCGCACACCACGGCCACTTCGACGCCCGCGTCGTTGAGCTGATGTTCGAGCTCGTGGGCGGTGTAGAGCGGATTCACGTTGACCTGGATCGCGCCGATCCGCGCGAGCGCGACGAACACCACCGGAAAGGCGAGCACGTTGGGCAGCATCACGGCCACGCGGTCGCCCTTGCGTACGCCCGCGACCTGCTGCAGGTACGCGGCCAGCGCGGTCGACAGGCGGTCGACGTCGGCATAGGTGAGCGTGCGGCCGAACGCGCGGAACGCGGGGCGCTCCGCGAAGCGGCGCATCGCGTCGTCCAGCAGCGCGGTTACGGAAGGATGGCGATCGGCATCGATCTCGGCGGGGATCGAGCCATACGAGCCGATCCAGTGTCTCTTCGTCATGTTCTGCTCCTCGGGGGACGGCGCCGGGCAGCGCCGTTCGCACAGCGGCCCGCGCACCGTATGGGCAAAGGCCGCCGCCTGACCGGCGACTATCGCCCGCCCACGCGGCTTTGAAAATGATTCGGGCGGTCGAAAAGATGATCGAAACGGACACGCAGGCGCGCGGCGGCCCGCCTGTCGCCGCGCCGCCCGGGCACCGGTCATGCCGTGTCCGTCCGTGCACACCCCTGCGCATCAGGGTGAACCCTATGGCGCCCGCGCGCGTTCCGGCGCAGAATCGCGCACCGGAACGATATCGAATCGGACGCACAACCCGCCATGCCGCGCAGCGCGCTCTTGAAACCGACGGCCACCGGCCCCGCCTCGCTGCCGGACGCCCCGCCCGCCCAGGCGTCGCGCGAGAAGCGCTTCTCGCCGGCCAAGCTGGCCGTGCTCGTCGGCGTCGCCCAGGAACTCGGCCTCGATCCGGCAGCCGTGCTGGACGGCACCGGCCTGTCGCCGGACGCCGTCACCGATCCGTTCACGCTCACGTCGTCGCGGCAGTTTCTGACCGCCGCGCGCAATGCGGTCGGCCGCTACGACGGCACCGATCTCGGCGTGCGCGTCGGCCGCCGGCTGCATGCGTCGAGCTACGGGATGTACGGCTACGCGATGCTGTGCTCGGAATCGCTCGCGCATGCGTTCGATTCGGCCGTCAAATATCACCAGCTCGCGAACGGGATGCTCGCGATCCGCTGGGTCGAACAGGGCGACACCGCGTCGTGGCTGTTCCCGGACCCGCACGAAGCCGCGCTGCCCGAGCCGGACCTGCGGCTGTACCGCTTCCTGATCGACATGCAGTTCGCGCTGCACGTGACGGTCATCAAGGACGTGATGGGTGCGTGGTGCGTGCCGGCCCGCGCGCAGTTCGCGCAGCCGGAGCCGGCGCACGCGGCGCAGCTCGCCGACGCGCTCGAATGCCCGATCGCGTTCGACCAGCCGCACCATGTGTTGAGCTACCCGGCCGCGTGGCTTGCACGCGCGCCGCAACTCGCGAACCCGATCACTGCCGCGCAGGTGTCGTCGCACTGCGCGCGCCTGCTCGACGAACTGCGCAGCCAGGCCGGCGTCACGCGGCGCGTGTACCAGGAACTCACGCGCACGCCCGGGCAGTTCCCGGACATCGACGCGATCGCCGACACGCTGTGCATGACGTCGCGCACGCTGCGCCGCAAGCTCGACGCCGAAGGCACGTCGTACAGCGAGCTGCTGACGAGCGTGCGCAAGGCGCTCGCGATCGATTACCTGAGCACCACGACGCTCAGCACCGAGGACATCGCGCTGACGCTCGGCTTCAGCGATGCGGTCGGGTTTCGTCACGCGTTCAAGCGCTGGACCGGCACGACGCCCAGCGACGTGCGGCGCAAGCGCGGCCGGTAAGCGCGCGGGCACAGCGCCGCCGGATTTCAACGCGTTTCGCCCGGCGCCGGATGCGCGACC
Organism: Burkholderia sp. Tr-862; assembly: GCF_011753085.1. Taxonomy (NCBI): domain Bacteria; kingdom Pseudomonadati; phylum Pseudomonadota; class Betaproteobacteria; order Burkholderiales; family Burkholderiaceae; genus Burkholderia; species Burkholderia sp. Tr-862. Next base: position 8,487 of record NZ_VWWG01000014.1, on the reverse strand, counting down.
GGCAGCGCAAATTCGAACACCGCGCCGCGTCCGTCCCGATCGACGAGCCGGATCCCGCTGCCGTTGAGCACCAGCATCCGGTGCACGATCAGCAGCCCGAGCCCGCCGCTCGTCGCCGCACCGCCGCTCATCGGCCGCTGCGGCCGTTGAAACAATCCTTCGCGCCGCGCCTGCGGAATCCCTTCTCCGGTATCCGACACGGTCACCACCACGCGATCGTCCTGCGGCGTCAGCGCCACTTCGACTTCGCCGTGCTGCGGCGTGTGCCGCAATGCGTTGTCGAGCAGGTTGGTCAGCACGCGCTCGATCATCCCGAGATCGGCCGATACGACCGGCACGCGCGGCGGGATCCGCGCATGCAGCGCGATGCCGCGCGACTGCGCGGCCAGCTCGAACTTCTGGAAGACGTCCTGCACGAGATCGACGAGCGAGAACGGCTCGCGCTCGGCCTGCACGCCGCCCGATTCGAGCCGCGCGAGTTCGAACAGCGCCTGCGCGAGCCGGCCGACCTTCGTGCTCTGCGCGAGCGCGATCGACAGGTAGCGGCGGCGCTCGGTCTCGGCGAGCGTGTCGGACTTCAGCGACAGCGTCTCCAGATAGCCGTGCAGCGACGTCAGCGGCGTGCGCAGGTCGTGCGAGATGTTCGTGATCAGTTCGCGCCGCTGCTGGTCCTGGCGCGTCAGCGCGCGCCACTGGTCGCCGATCCGGTCGGCCATCTGCGCGAACGCGGATTCGAGCACCGCGATGTCGTCGCCGCGCCGCCCCGGCGGCGAGCGCGGCACCGGCGGCTGCGTGTCGGGCGCGCCGTTCGCGTCGAAGCGGCGCATGGCGTCGGTCAGCCGGCGCAGCGGGCGCGTGATGAAGCTGAACGCGGTCAGGCCCGCGAGCAGGCCGAGCAGCGCGACGACCGCCATCGACCACAGCGTCGTGCGCAGCACGTTGCCGGCGTCGACGCGCGCGACCAGCCGGTCGTGCGCTTCACCGAGCAGCACCACGTAGATATAGCCGGACGGCGGCTGTCCCGGGCGCTGCAGCGGCGCGGCGCTGAACACCTTGCGCGCGTCGGGGCTGCGCGGGTCATCGCCGAGGATCGGCAGCGGCTCGCCCGCGATGAAGCGCTGCACCGGCGCGAGATCGACGCGGTCGCGCTTCACGTGGCCCGGTGGCGCGTCGTCGCCCTCGATGCGCCCCGCGTTGTCGAGCAGGTACACCTCGACGCTCGGGTTCACGCCCATCAGCTGGCCGAACAGCGTGCGCACGGCGTCCGGGCGCAGCCCGTTCGCGTCCATCAGCGGCGTGCTGCTCGCGATGTGCGCGGCGAGATCGCGCGACAGGCCCTGCACGACTTCCTTCTCGCGCATGTCGTTCGCACGGATCTGCAGCCATGCCGACGCGCCCGAGCACGCGAGCAGCAGCACCGCGAACACGCACGACAGCCGCTGGGTGAGGGTGAGTTTCATCATGTGTCCCGCTGGTCCGGCGCGGCGAGCTTGTAGCCGCGTCCCCACACGGTGAGGATCCGCACGGGCTCGGCCGGATCGGCCTCGACCTTCGCGCGCAGCCGGTTGATGTGGGTGTTCACCGTGTGTTCGTAGCCTTCGTGCTGGTAGCCCCACACCGCGTTCAGCAGGTCCATCCGCGAGAACACCTTGCCCGGATGCCGCGCGAAGAAATACAGCAGGTCGAATTCGCGCGGCGTGAGGTCGATGCGCGTGCCGTCGACGCTCGCTTCCCGCGCGATCGGGTCGATCGACAGCCCGGCGACGTCGAGCGTGCCCGCGTCGATCCGCGAATCGCGCGCGAGCGCGTCGACGCGCCGCAGCAGCGCCTTGACCCGCGCGACGAGTTCCAGCACCGAGAACGGTTTCGCCAGATAGTCGTCGGCGCCGAGCTCGAGGCCGAGGATCCGGTGCACCTCGCTCGAGCGCGCGCTGGTGATGATGATCGGCGTGTAGCGCGCCATCGCGCGGGCGCGCCGGCAGATTTCCAGGCCGTCGACGCCGGGCAGCATCAGGTCGAGGATCAGCGCGTCCCAGTTGCCCTGTTCGAGCAGGCGCAGGCCTTCCGTGCCGTCCGCGCTGTGCACGACTTCGTAGCGCTCGTCGCGCAGGTGCAGGCTCAGCACGTCGGCGATGTCGGCGTCGTCTTCGACGATGAGGATGCGTTTGGGGTGGTCCATGGCGGTCGGCGGCGGCACGTCGGTTGGGGGCTCACGGTTGGTGCGAAGTTGGGTTCCGGCCGCCCTCTCCGGGCCGGCAAGCCGGCCTGCCGGGGAAGGCGAATGGCGGCAACAACGCCGCGCTGTCGCCATTGTGCAAAATTTTGCGGCGGGCAGGGATCACATTTCATTTAACTTTGGCCGGCCCGCATGCCGGAAGCCAATGCCGGCAAGGCTATCCGACGCGTCGAGCACCGCCGGATTGCCCTACAGATCCAGTACGAGATCCGACGTAGGCCGGCTGCAGCACATCAGACGCAGGCCCTTGTCGATTTCCCGCTGACGAATGCCGCCGTTGTGATGCATGTCGACGGTACCGTCGAGCACCGTGGTCTTGCACGTGCCGCAAATGCCCTGGCTGCACGAGGACGGCAATGCGACGCCGGCCTTTCGCGCGGCGGTGAGCACCGTCTCCGTGCCGTTGATCGCGAACGTCTTTCCCGACCTGGCCAGCCGAACCGTATAGGTGCCGCTCGCCACCGGCTCCGCGTGACCGGATGCATCGGCAACGTCCGCGAGCGGCTCGACCGTTTCGGCAAAGTTGAAGCTTTCCCGATGGTAGCGGACGGGATCGTGGCCGCCCTGCACGAGGATGTCCCTGACGGCGTTCATATAGCCCGACGGGCCGCAGGTGAACACCTCGCGGTCGCGGTAGTCCGGGACGTACCGGCGCAGCAGTTCGACGCTCAGCCGGCCGATCGGGCCGCACCAGCCGGCCTCCGACCCCGGCGCTTCGCACACGTGGATCACCTGGAGATTGTCCGCGTCCTCCCGCAGCCGGTTCAACTCGTCGCGAAAGATGATGTCGTCGGGTGTTCTCGCACTGTGAACGAACACGATATCGCGGTTCAGGCCGAGGTCGATCGCCGCGCGCGTCATCGACATCAGCGGCGTCACGCCCGAGCCGGCGGACAGATAGAGCATTTTCACGGCCGGCGCGGCGGCCGGCGTGAAGATGCCGGACGGACCGTACGCATTCAGCTCGACCCCGGGCCGCATGGTGCCGTGCAGCCAGCTCGACATGATCCCGCCGGGCGTCCGCTTGACCGTGATGGACAACGTGTACGGCCGCGTCGGCGGCGACGAGATCGTGTAGCAGCGGCTGACCGGCACGCCGTCGATGTCGGCCGATACGGTGATGAACTGGCCCGGCTCGAACGCGAAAGCGTGCCCGTCTTTCGCGCGGAACACGAACGTCCGGACATCGTGCGTTTCGGCCCGCACCCGGCAGCACACCAGCGTCTTGCGTTCGCCGCTCGACCATTGCGGCTGCGTACGCTCCCAGGTGCCGGGGTCCGAAAAACGATCCCGTGCTTCCGCGGCCGGATCGGGCATGCCGATGTTCTCTCTGACAGTCATGATGAACTCAGATACCGTGAGCCTTCAGGCGTGCGTCGTACCAGCGCGCGAACTGATCGAGCGCGCGTTCCGTGTAGGTCGAGTACGGCCCGGGAACATAGCCTGGGTCCTGCGTTCCGGCATGCGTGATCGCAACCAGATCCGCATCCTGCCGCGTCGTGGCCTCCCACACTTCTGTCAGCGTCTTCAGGTCGTAGTCGACGCCTTCGACCGCATCCGCGTGCACGAGCCATACGGTGCGCACCACCGTCTTGTCCGGCGCGAGCGGCAGGATGTACGCGACCACCGCGTGATCGCTCATCACGTGGGTCCACGCGTGATGGCCCCACATGTGCACGTCGCCCAGATCGCGACGTTCCAGACCGCCGAGCAGCTTCGTGCACGCCACCTTCGTATCCATCGTCTGCGATTCGCCGGCACCGGCAATGACGAGCCGCTGCGAACGGAAATTCGTCTCGACGCTCTCGTCGAGCGACTCGAACGCCTCGCAGATATAGCCTACCCCCTCCCACTCTTCCTTGCGGGCGGCATTGTGCGCAAGGTACTCGTCGTACTCGCGCAGCGATTCCTCGCTCTGGCCGTCCGGGCAAAAGCCGAAATCATGCGCGAGGAACGACTGCGTGAGCTCCGGATGCGTCCCGCCGCAGTGATAGCACTCGCGGTTGTTCTCCATCACGAGTTTCCAGTTGCCGTTCTCGACGATCGTCATCTCGTGCGCGATCTTCGTGCGCTGCATGTCGTACGGCGCGAAGCGCGGCGCCATCGCCGCCTCGAGCGTCGAGAAATCGTTCGGCGCCTCATCGGCGAGGCAAACGAACACATGCGCGCCCACCACCTTGACGTGCACCGGGATCAGGCTCCGGCATGTCGTGTCGAATTCGTGGCCCATGTGCGTGGCATGGCGAAGGCTGCCGTCCAGGTCGTACGTCCACTGGTGGTACGGGCAAACCAGCATGCCGACGGTCGCCTTCGTGGCGCTCTTCATCAGGCGCGCGCCGCGATGCCGGCAGACGTTCCGGTACGCGCGGATGTTCTCGTCGTCGTCGCGTACGATCAGGATCGACGACTTGCCGATATCGACGGCATAGACGTCGCCCGGTTCCGGGACATCGGCCGTCACGGCAACGAAGATCCACAGCTTCTCGAAGAAGACGTCGACGTCCGTCTCGAACACGTCCTGACGGCCAAAAAGCCCGGCCGGCATCCCGTGCCCGGGCTTGCGGCTGTCGAGCAACTCGCGGTGGGTCTTGAGCAAAATCGCGGACATGTACTCCTCCAACAGGTTGAATTTCGCAATGCTTGTATTGCGCTTGTCGGGAAGTATTGGAGTGACGATTTGGAGCGTCAACGCGCCTTATTTTCTGCTTCGCATTACTTTAAGTTATGCGACCTTCGCCCCGTCCTGATTTACTCTGACTCGACTGTCCCGTAAGGCATTCGGCGCCATCCGGCCTCGAGCCGGCACCCCGCACGACACCAGACTGATGAGCATGACAAAACGAACCAAAGGGTATCGACGCATCGTTCCGTCGTTGACGGCGCTGGTCGAGTTCGAAGCGGTCGCGCGCCTGGCAAGCTTCACGCTTGCCGCGACCGAACTGGGTGTGACGCAGGCGGCCGTGAGCCGACAAGTCCGGTTCCTTGAAGAAACGCTGAATGTCCGTCTCTTTCATCGCCTGCATCGCTCGATCGCGCTGACGAGCGAGGGTGAAATGCTGTACCTGACGGTGGCTGAATCCATGCAGAAGATCGCCGGGGTATTCGATCGCCTGTCGACCGGCGCCGAGCAGCAGGAACTCGTCCTCGCGTCGACCGCACCGTTCGCGCAATTTCGGCTGCTGCCGCGGCTTCCCAAGCTCAAGCAACTGAATCCGCCGTTGCAGCTGCGGCTGATCACCCAGATGTTCACGGCCGATCTCCGGCATGTCGAGGTCGATGTCGCGGTGCGCTATGGCGACGGCAGGTGGACCGACGGCACGTCGATCCTGTTGTTCGACGAAGAGGTGTTTCCCGTCTGCTCGCCGCGGTTCCTCGAGGAAAACGGCATGCCGCAATCGCTCGAGGCGCTCGCCGCGCTGCCGCTCGTCGAATCCGATTCGACCTACGAGGGATGGATGGGCTGGGACGCATGGTTCCACTCGGTGGGCCACCGTCCGAGCCGATTGAACTACGTGCTTCGCTGCAGCCTCTACACCGACGCCGTCCAGGCGGCGCGATACGGGCAAGGGGTCGCGCTCGGCTGGAACCGGATGGTGCGCGACCTGCTGACGACCGGCGAGTTGGTCCGTCTGCCGATCGCGTCCTGCACGATGACCGACGCCTATTTCGTCGTGGTTCCGCACGGTCGCTCGATCACGCCTGCGGTCAACCAGTTGATCGACTGGTTGCGCGAGGATGTCCCGGTTCGTTGAGCCGCACCGTTCGACCGTCCGAAACGCGAAACGCACGCTCAGCCTTCCGCACTCCGATACGGTCGGACGGCCCGTCGTCCGTCACGAGTGCTTCAAGCCGCCAGCCCCGCCGGCGAAACCGCCTGCATGTCAGGATTGAACCGGGTCATGCAATTGAGATCGAGCGCGCGAATCTGCTCGGTCATGAAGTCGACGAAGATCCGAATGCGTGTCGGAAGGTGTTGCCGGCTCAGATAGCAGATGTAGTGGCCGCGATCCTCCGGCACATGCTTCGCCAGTGCGACGACGAGTTCCTTCGACGCGAGATGGTCGCGGATCTGGTAGCCCGCCATCTGCGCGATGCCCGCTCCGTTCAGCACCGCGCGCAACACCAGATCCGCGTCGTTGAACGTGAGGCGCGACGTCGGCAGGTACTTTTGCGCGCGGCCGTCGACATTGAATTCCCATTCGAACACGCGACCGCTCGCAGAGCGGAAATTGATGCACTCGTGCTGGTCGAGGTCGTCGATGCGCTGCGGGAGGCCATGCCGCGCGACATACGACGGCGCCGCGCAAAGCGCCATCTGCATCGGAATCAGTTGCCGCGCGATGATGCTCGAGTCCTCGATGCGCCCGTTGCGGAACGACACGTCGATCCGCTCCGACACCAGGTCGATCGGCCGGTCGTCGAGCAGCAGATCGATGATGATGTCCGGGTAGGCCTGCGCGAATTTTTCCAGCAGCGGCGCGACGATCTTCCGGCCGAACCCCACGGCCGAGCTGATGCGGATGAGGCCGCGCGGCGGCCCCTGCCGCAACTCCAGCATGTCGTTCATGGCTTCCACGATCTGCGCCACGCCCTGATGGCAGTTCTCGAAGAATCGCTGGCCTTCGCACGTCAGTTCGGTCGTGCGCGTGGTGCGCTGGAACAGGCGCGTGCTCAACTGCGCCTCCAGCTTCTGCACGTTCCGGCTCACGGCTGGCCGACCGACGCCGAGCCGTTCGGCGGCCTTGGTGAAGCTCCCCTCGCTCGCCACTGCAACGAATGCAAGGATGCCTGCATAGCTCGCACCGAAGCTCGCGGACATCGCATCGGCGCGACCGGTCAGATCGCGACGAATGCCATGCTCCGATGGTTCCGAATGATTCATTTCCGCTGCCCCCAAGAGATGCCGATCATTCCGATTGCCCGCCGCCGGCGGGCGCCCGCGAGCCGCCGTACGTGCGCGTGCGAATCAGCGCGCGGCGAGCCACTGGTCGAGACCGATGCGGCCGAGCCGCGCGGCCCCGAGCGGCACCAGCGATTTTTCCTCGACGCGGCCGCCGTAGTAGCGGGCGTCGCGATCGATCACCACTGCACGCGCGTCGCCGATCGACTTCAGATAGCGCGCGACGATCTCAGCGAACGGCGCGCGATCCGGGCCCGCGACTTCGATCGCGCCGTTCTGCGGCGCGGCGAGCGCCGCCTGCGCGACGAATGCCGACACGTCTTCCGCGGCGATCGGCTGAAACAGTCCGTCGCCGATACGGACCGTGCCGTCTGCCGTGCCGGCATCCGCGATGCCGCCGATGAATTCCATGAATTGCGTCGCGCGAACGATGGTGTACGGCACGCCCGCCGCCTCGATCGCCTGTTCCTGCGCGACCTTGGCCGCGAAATAGCCGTTCTCCGGCATGCGGTCGCAGCCGACGATCGACAGCGCGACGTGGTGGCGCACGCCGGCGGCCACTTCCGCCTTGCCGAGATTGCGTGCTGCCGTGCGGAAGAAGTCCAGTACCGCCTGCGGCTCCCATGACGGCGCATTCACCACGTCCACGACGACGTCCGCGCCGGTCAATGCGTCGGCCAGGCCTTCGCCCGTGATGATATTCACGCCGGTGCTCGGCGACGCGGCCAGCACCTGATGGCCGGCTTCACCGAGCAGCGTGACGACACGCGAGCCGATCAGGCCCGAACCACCGATGACAACGATCTTCATCGCAAAATCTCCTGACGAATGGATTGCATTGGACTGCGAGGGGTACGCGACGGCGCTGGATCCGATGAAAGGCGGTCGTAACCTCGCATCACGTGTCGCAATTGTGGAAGAATCATGTCCTATCCATAAGTGCCAAGAATCGTCGATCGGACTGGTCCATACTGCGTCTGTTCCTGTCCTGTTCGCGTCACCCGAGAGACCGTGATGTCTGCGCAAACGCCCCCGCTGGCCATCGAAATCGACCGGCAACACCAGTTGCCGGTCTATCTGCAGATTTGCGAGCGGTTCAAGGCCGCGATCGCCGCCGGTCATCTGCGCCCCGGCGATCGCGTGCCCGCGCTGCGCGGCCTGGCGACGCAACTGAACACCGCGCGCGGTACCGTTGAACAGGCTTACACGATCCTGGTCGACGAGGGCTATCTGCAAATGCGCGGCGCGGCGGGCACGTTCGTCGCGCCGTCCCTGCCGGCCTCGCTGACGCAGCCGCCGCCCGCGCGCGCCGAACACGCCGACCCGCAACGGGCGTCGCTCGCACCGGACG
>NZ_VWWG01000156.1:0-14746 GCF_011753085.1 Burkholderia sp. Tr-862 | reverse complement strand
CAGCGCGCCGCACGGGCTCGCGATGCGCTTCGCCGCCGACGGCAACGCGGCCGGCACGCCGCTCGTCGCGCCGATCGCACCCGGCCGCGTCGATCGCGTCGTGATGCGCAGCTGCGAGCGGCTCGAGCCCGGGGCGTGGCAGACGATTCCGTTCGAGCGCGGCACGCTCGCGTTCGACGGCGAGCGCGAGATCGAGGTCGCGCGAGGCGATCGCTACGAGATCGCGCTCGACTGGCGCGGGCCGCTGACCGTCGATGTGGGACGCACGCTGCGTTACGCGTCGTCGCGTCAGGTGTTGCGCGACGCCGGCGCGTGGCGCGGCTGACGGCAGCTTCACGTTTCACCGACGGCCGCAGGCCGTGCAATCCGTCGCCGGGGCCGTGCCGCGGCGGCATTCGCAGTCAGACCTACCAGGAGACACACATGACCGTTTCGACACAGCTCAGCAGGGACAAGCTGCTGGACGCCTACCGGCTGATGCGCACGATCCGCGAATTCGAGGAACGTCTGCACGTCGAGTTCGCGACCGGCGAAATCCCAGGCTTCGTCCACCTGTATGCGGGCGAGGAGGCATCCGCGGTCGGCACGATGCTGCACCTCGGTCTCGAGGACTACGTCGCGACCACGCACCGCGGGCACGGCCACTGCATCGCGAAAGGCGTCGACGTGCACGGAATGATGGCCGAGATCTACGGCAAGAAGACGGGCGTTTGCCACGGCAAGGGCGGCTCGATGCACATCGCCGACCTGTCGATGGGGATGCTCGGCGCGAACGGGATCGTCGGCGCGGGCGGTCCGCTCGTGTGCGGCGCGGCGCTCGCGGCCAAGCACAAGAAGACCGGCGGGGTCGGCGTGTGCTTCTTCGGCGACGGCGCGTCGAACCAGGGCGTGATCTTCGAATCGATGAACCTCGCGTCGGTGTGGCGGCTGCCGGCGATCTTCGTGGCCGAGAACAACGGCTATGCGGAAGCGACGGCGTCGAGCTGGTCGGTCGCGACCGACAACATTGCCGATCGCGCGAACGGTTTCGGGATGCCCGGCGTGATCGTCGACGGCTTCGACTTCTTCGCGGTGCACGAGGCGCTCGGCGAAGCGGTCGCACGCGCGCGCAGCGGCGGCGGCCCGACGCTCGTCGAGGTGAAGTTCACGCGCTACTTCGGCCACTTCGAAGGCGATGCGCAGACCTATCGCGCGCCGGGCGAAGTGCAGAAGCTGCGCGACGAGAAGGACTGCCTGAAGCATTTCGAAACGCGCGTCGTGCGCGCCGAGGCGCTGACGACCGACCAGCTGCGTGCCGTCGATGCCCAGGTGAAGACGCTGATCGACGACGCGGTCGCGCAGGCGAAGGCCGCGCCGCTGCCGGACGCGGCCGACCTGCTGGCCGACGTGTACGTGTCGTACCCGTGAATGCGATGTGACACGGCAGCCCTCAGTTGGCGGCCGGCACGGCGAACCGAATATCCCAGGAGACAGACATGGCAAGGAAGATCACTTATTCGCAGGCGATCAACGAGGCGCTCGCGCAGGAAATGGCGCGCGACGACAGCGTGATCGTGATGGGCGAGGACAATGCAGGCGGCGCGGGTGCGCCGGGCGAGGACGACGCGTGGGGCGGCGTGCTCGGCGTGACGAAGGGGCTGTTCCACAAGTTTCCGGGCCGCGTGCTCGACACGCCGCTGTCGGAGGGCGGCTACATCGGCGCGGCGGTCGGTGCGGCCGCATGCGGGATGCGGCCCGTCGCGGAGCTGATGTTCATCGATTTCATGGGCGTGTGCTTCGACCAGATCTTCAACCAGGCCGCGAAGTTCCGCTACATGTTCGGCGGCAAGGCCGTGACGCCGGTCGTGATCCGCGCGATGTACGGTGCCGGTTTGCGCGCGGCCGCGCAGCATTCGCAGATGCTCACGTCGCTGTTTACGCACATCCCGGGGTTGAAGGTCGTGTGCCCGGCGACGCCTTATGACGCAAAGGGGCTGCTGATCCAGGCGATCCGCGACGACGATCCCGTGATCTTCCTCGAACACAAGCTGCTCTACACGCGTGAAGGCGACGTGCCTGAGGAATCCTATGCGATTCCGTTCGGCGAGGCTAACGTCGTGCGCGAAGGCGACGACGCGACGATCGTCACGTACGGCCGGATGGTGCATCTCGCGACCGACGCGGCCGCGAAGCTCGCGAAGGATGGCATCCAGGTCGACGTGATCGACCTGCGCACGACGTCGCCGCTTGACGAGGAAACGATCCTCGAAAGTGCGGCGCGCACCGGTCGCGTGGTGGTCGTCGACGAGGCGAACCCGCGCTGCTCGATCGCGACCGACATCGCCGCGCTCGTCGCACAGCGCGCGTTCCGGACGCTCAAGGCGCCGATCGAGCTCGTGACCGCGCCGCACACGCCCGCGCCGTTCGCCGGCGTGCTGGAAGACCTGTATATCCCGTCCGCCGACGCGATCGCGCAGGCGGTACTGAAGACGAGGAGCTGACACGATGTCGATTCACATGATCACGATGCCCAAGTGGGGGCTGTCGATGGAGCAGGGGCAGGTCAACGGCTGGCTGAAGGCAATCGGCGAGCGCGTGACGAAGGGCGACGAAGTGCTCGACGTCGAGACCGACAAGATCTCGTCGGGTGTCGAGTGCGCGTTCGACGGCACGCTGCGCCGGCAGGTCGCGCAGGAGGGCGAGACGCTGCCGGTCGGTGCGCTGCTCGGCGTGGTGGCGGCGGCCGACGCGAGCGATGCCGACATCGATGCGGCGATCGCCGAATTCCAGCGCGATTTCACGCCGAGCGCGGCCGCTGACGAAGCCGGGGGCCCGCAGCCCGAGAAGGCGCAGATCGGCGGACGCACGATCCGGTTCCTGAAGCTGGGCGATGGCTCGGGCACGCCTGCCGTGCTGATCCACGGCTTCGGCGGCGACCTGAACAACTGGCTGTTCAACCATGCGGAACTCGCCGCGCATCGGCCCGTGTGGGCGCTCGATTTGCCTGGGCACGGCGAGTCGGCCAAGGCGGTCGACACCGGCAGCCTCGATGAACTGGCCGACGCGGTGCTCGCGCTGCTCGACGCGCAGCATATCGACCGCGCGCACCTGATCGGCCATTCGATGGGCGGCGCGGTTGCGATGGCGGCGGCCGAGCGTGCGCCGCAACGCGTGGCGTCCTTGACGCTGATCGCGAGCGCCGGGCTCGGCGCCGACATCAACCGCGGCTACATCGACGGCTTCGTCGCCGGCAACAGCCGCAATACGCTGAAGCCGCACCTCGGTGCGCTGTTCGCGGACCACGCGCTCGTCACGCGGCAACTGGTCGAGGACCTCGTCAAGTACAAGCGCCTCGAAGGCGTGCGGGCCGCGCTGGAGAAGATCGCGAATGCTGCGTTCGACGGCCCGGCACAGCGGCGCGTGTTCCGCGACCGCGTCGCGTCGCTCGCGCCGCGCACGCTCGTGATCTGGGGCGAGCGCGACCAGGTGATTCCCGCGCAGCATGCGCAGGGCTTGCCGGACGGCGTGCGGGCCGAGGTGATTGCGGGCAGCGGTCACATGGTGCAGATGGAGGCGGCTGCCGACGTGAACCGCCTGATCGTCGCGTTTCTCGGAGACTGACGATGGCCGCCGCGCTCGAACGACCCAGCCTCACCGCGCTCGGCCAGCCGGGCGCGAGGAGCCGCGACAAGCTCGCGCGCATTCCGGTGCGCGTCGAGCCCGCGGCCGGCGCGGCGCTGCCGAAGCCGCCGTGGCTGCGGGCGCGGCCGATGATGAGCGGGGCGGTCGCCGACATGGCGGCCGTGCTGCGCGATCACCGGCTGCATTCCGTGTGCGAGGAGGCAATGTGCCCGAACATCGGCGAATGCTTCGCGCAGCGCACCGCGACCTTCATGATCATGGGCGGCCTGTGCACGCGGCGCTGCCCGTTCTGCGATGTCGCGCACGGCCGTCCCGAACCGCTCGATCCCGGCGAGCCCGCGCGGCTCGCGGCCTCGGTCGCGGCGCTCGGGCTGCGCTACGTCGTGATCACGTCGGTCGATCGCGACGACCTGCGCGACGGCGGCGCCGCGCATTTTGCCGCCTGCATCGCGGCGGTGCGCGCGAGCGTGCCGGGCATCGGCGTCGAGGTGCTGACGCCCGATTTCCGGGGCCGCGTTCCCCGTGCGCTCGAGGCGTTGTCGTCGGCGTGGCCGGACGTGTTCAATCACAACATCGAGACGGTGCCGTCGCTGTATCGGGCGGCGCGGCCCGGCGCTGACTATCGCGGCTCGCTCGAACTGCTCGCGCAGGCGAAGGCCGCGCGGCCGACGCTCGTGACGAAATCGGGATTGATGCTCGGGCTCGGCGAGCGCGACGACGAGGTGCGCGACACACTGCGCGATCTGCGTGCGCACGAGGTCGACGTATTGACGCTCGGCCAGTATCTCGCACCGTCCGCGCACCATCTGCCGGTGCGGCGCTACGTGAGCCCCGACGCGTTCGTCGCGTGGCGCGACGAGGGGCTGGCGCTCGGTTTCAGGGAAGTCGTTGCCGGCCCGCTCGTGCGGTCGTCGTATCACGCGGCTGACGTGCTGGCGGACGCGTAGGCCGCGGGCAGCGGGTCAGGCGCCGCTGGACAGCTGCGCGCGGCTGACGCGGCGCAGGTAGAGGGCGAGTCCCGCACCGGCGAGCATCAGGCTGATCGTGTTCGCGAACCAGAAGCCGCGCGCACCGGTCAGCCATGCCGGTGCGATGCCGCCGATGTCGAAGCCGAGCACATAGCCGCCGCCGAGCCCGACGCCCCACAGCGCGACCGCGTAGATCACGGTCGGCACGACCGCGACCTTGTAGGCGCGCAGCACGAACGCCGACGTGATCTGCAGCGCATCGAAGAAGTGATAGCAGGTGACGATCGCGACCAGCGGCAGCGCGGCGGCCACCACGGCCGGGTTCGGCGTGTAGCCGCTGACGATCAGCGGACGCAGCGTGAACACGAGCACGCCGTATGCGGCCGCGATCCCGCACGCGAGCATCACGCTGTGCCGGCCGAGCAGGCGCGCCTCGTCCGGACGGCCGGCACCGAGCGCGCGCGCGACGAGCGTCGATGCCGCGACGCCGATCGACAGCGGCGTCATGTACAGCACCGCGCTGATGTTGCCGGCGATCTGGTGGCCGGCGAGCGTCGTCGTGCCGAACTGTGCGATGAAGAGCGCCATGCACGTGAACGACGTGACCTCGATCAGATACGACAGGCCCATCGGCACGCCGAGCTTGAGGATCGCCTTCTGGCGCACCCATACGGGCCAGCAAAAGCGCGAGAAGATCGCGAGCGGCGAGAACACGTCGAGCTTCGCGAGCAGCGTGAAGCCGATCAGCGCGAGCGCCCAGTTGATCAGCGTGCTCGCGAGCCCGCAACCGGGGCCGCCGAGGGCCGGCACGCCGAACCCGCCGAAGATGAACCACACGTTGAGCGGAAACTTGAGCAGCAGCGCGCCGATCTGCAGGATCATCGCGAGGCGCGGCTTGCCGGCCGCGTTGGTCAGCGCGTTGTAGATCCGGAACACGAGGCTCGCCGGCAGGCCGTACGACAGGATGCGGAGGTAATCGACGGTGCGCTCGTGCAGCGCGGGCGGCGCGTGGGCGATGTGCAGCAGCGGTTCGGGAAAATGCAGCAGCAGGAAGCCGGGCACCGCGAGCATCAGCGCGAGCCACAGCGCCTGGCGGACTTCCTCGCCGATCTCGGCGTAGCGCCGGGCGCCGTACAGCTGCCCGGTGATCGGCTGCAGCGCGGACAGGATGCCCGTCATCCCGATGTAGATCGACACGTAGATCGACGAACCGAGCCCGAGCGCGGCCAGGTCGATGGCCGAGTAGCGGCCGACCATCGCCGTGTCGATCACGCCGAACGCGATGATCGCGAGCTGGCCGACGAGCACCGGCCACGCGAGACCGACGATCCGGCGGATGTCGGCGAACATCGTCAATCGACCGTCCTGCGGCGCGGGCCACGGCGCTTGACGGGCGTCGTCGGCCGCTCGATGCGCTCGTACAGGCGGAAGCGCTCGTCGCGGTCGGCAACGCGGCGGCCTTCCCACACGAGACGCCACACGTATTGCGACATCGCGCTCGGCTCGCCGAAGTCCGCGCGGTCCTGACGCAGGATCACGTCGCACTCGCCCGAGAATTCGAAGTGCATGTCGCCGAAGTACGCGAACGTCGCGATCTGCGCATCACCGAGCCGCACGGGTGAGATGCACGCATAGTCTTTCGGCAAATGCGACGCGATCTGCTGCGCGACGTCGCTGTAGGTCCGGCCGTAGTTGACGATCGGCAGCCACAGCGTCATCAGCAGCACCCACATCAGCGTGGTGCCCGCGCCCGACAGCACGACGCTGCGCCACAGCACCTTCGGCTGGCGCGAGATGCGCCAGCGCGCAAGCAGGCACCAGCACACGGTGACGATCACCGCGCAGATGAACGACAGGATCTTGAAGTGCGGCTCGTAGCCCGGCACGAGGCGCGCGAGGTTGCGCGCGAGCGGATGCGGGAAGCCGGTGAGCGATGCGAGCCACACGAGCCACACGAAGGTGCCGAGGATCGTGAAGCTCAGCACCGCGAACCAGTCGATCGCGTTGATCGCGCCGCGTTTGAGCGTGGGCAGCGCGAAGGTGGCGAGCACCGCGAGCGGCGGCAGCAGGAGCATGTACATGCGGTTCGACTGCTGGCTCTGCAGGATCACGAGCGCGACGAGCGGCACGACGACCGACAGCGGAATCGCGATATGCGCGCGGCGGCGCATGCCGGCCCAGCTCCACCAGGCCCAGATCGCGAGCGGCCACGCGGGCCACGTGAAGAGCGGCAGGTTCTTCGCCGCATAGCCAAGCACCGCGGTCGGCGGGCCCGAGAAGCGCATCAGGCTGCCGTGGATCCATTGGTTGAAGAACCACGCGGCGTCGTCGGGCGCCGCGTTGAAGGCGGCGAGCGGCCACAGCGCGGAGATCGCGGCCGCGAGCGGCACGCCGATCAGCGGCAGGCGCAGGTTGCGCATCTCCGGCGTGACGAGCCACAGCGCGGCCGTGCCGGCGAGCAGCGCGACGACGAGTACCGGGTTGCCGGACAGGGCGACGAGGCCCATCGCGACCCCCCACCACAGCGCGCCCTGCATCGGTTTGTCGATGCCACGCACGATGCCGTACACGAGCATCGCGATCCACGCGAACTGGGCGAGCTGCGGCGTCGTTTCGTGGCCGCGCTCCGCGAGCCCGAAGCACGCGACGAGGATCAGCAGCGCGCCGTCGGCGAGCGTGCGGCCGTAGTCGCGCGGCTCCGGCTCGCCGCCGAATGCATACTTGAACGGCTGGACCTCGGCACGCCGGCCGAGCAGGTAGGCGGCGTACCAGACGAACGCGCACGCGACACAGAACAGCACGCCCGTGTCGACGCGCGACGCGTTGCTCGCGTCGACCCACGGCGCCAGCGCGCGGATCGACAGCGCGCCGAGCCAGTAGCCGAGCGGCCCGTCGGTCGTGATGAACTTGCCGACGAGGTTCGGCAGCAGCCAGTCGTGCCAGCCGCCGGTGGCCATCGTCCACATCACGCCGAAGCCCGCCGCGTCTTCGTTCTTCCACGGGTCTCGGCCGAACAGGCCGAACGCCGCGTAGACGAGGCAGAGCGTAAGCAGCAGCCAGCGCGGCAGCGCACGCGTGGCGGAGGCGGTGAGACGGACGACAGGCTTCATGCAGATGAGCGTTTTGTTATGGGCGGCCGGCGCGGGCGCGCGCGGTCGAGCCGGTTTCTAGCATCCGGCATTGTAGACGTGCCGGATGTTGCGCGTCAGGGGGTTCCTCGGGGCGCCGGCCGGCGGTTGCCGGGCGAGCAGAGACAAAAAAGGGCAGCCTGGGCTGCCCTTTTGTGCGATACCGGTGCGTTGCAACCACCGGATGCGGCGCGAAGCTTACTTCGCGAGTTTGCCGCTGGCGCGTGCGCCGAACTTGTTCTTGAACTTCTCGACACGGCCTGCCGTGTCCATGATCTTTTGCTGGCCGGTGTAGAACGAGTGCGATTCCGACGACACTTCGATCTTGGCGAGCGGGTAGGTCTTGCCGTCGAGTTCGATGTTTTCACGCGTCTGGATCGTCGAGCGCGTGATGAACTTGAAGCCGTTCGACATGTCTTGGAAGACGACTTCGCGGTAGTTCGGGTGAATGCCTTCTTTCATGGTCTTTCCTTGGTGAGAGCGGTAGCCAACCCGCCGCTTGCCGTGTCGGAGCGCACAGTGCGCCTGCCAGACGACGCCAAGCCCGGCGCGAGCCACTTGCCTAAGGTCGAAAAACGGCGATTATGCCAGAAAATCAGATGGTTGACGATTAATTTTCATCACGTGCCGAGGGCGCCCGTCCGGGCCGGATCCTGCCGGTAGTAGCGCGCGAGCAGCCGGTACAGCTCTGGAAATTCGGACTCGAATGCGCGCGGCCGCACGAACAGCGCCTCGCTGCACACCGCGAAGAATTCCGACGGGTGGTCGGCCGCATACGGATCGATCAGCGATTCCCGCTCGAAGCGCGCCCATGCGCGGTCCGGCACCGCATCGACGCGTGCGCAGAACTGGTCGTACGCATGCTCGAACACGTCGGCCCAGGCCTGCGTGTCGAGGTGCGGCGCGTGCCAGCGGCGAAAAAGGGGCGGATAGCCGTCGGCCTCGCCGTTGACCATGTCGATCTTGTGCGCGAACTCGTGGATCACGACGTTATACGCGTCGCGGCCGTCCGTCATCTGCGCGTCCTCCCACGACAGGATCACCGGGCCGCCTTCCCACGCTTCGCCGCTCGCGTCCTGCTCGACTTCATGGACGACGCCGTCCTCGTCCTGCACGGTCTTGCGGATCACGAATTCGCCCGGATACACGACGACGCCGACCCAGCCGTCGTACAGCGACAAATCCAGATTCAGCACGGGCAGGCATGCCTGCGCGGCGATCGCGACGATCATTTCGTCGGTCAGCTCGAGCCCGTGCGCGGTCGAAAACGATTTCTTCGCGATGAACAGGCTCGTGAGCTCGCGCAGCCGGCCCAGGTCGCCGGGCGTCAGCGCGGCGAGGAACGGCAGGCGCGCAACGGTGTCCTGCCACAACGCATCGGCAATCGGATGGCTGCGCAGCGCGCGGTCGCGGCGGCGGTCGTCGAACCAGCGGGTCAGTTTCGAGAGCATGGAGGCAGCGCAGGAATATCCAAAGCCTGTCTTTTAACTCAATCGATCTCTTTTTGCCATGCCGCGAAGAGGCCGCCGACGAGCGCGACGCCCGCGAGGAAATAGAAGCCGTCGAGCGACGCGAGGAACGACGCCTGTTGCGCGACCATCCGCGCGATCGACGCGATCGCGAGGGCGTGCGCGTCGTTCAGTGCATGGCCGGCTGCCGCATAGCTGCGCGTGAGGGCGTCGACGGTCTGCTGGAACAGCGGATCGAACACGTTCGCGCGCTCGACGAGCCGCGTCTGATGCACGGCCAGCCGGTGCTGCTCGACGATGATCACCGACGACGTAGCGAACGAGATCGTCAGTTGCCTTACGATGTTCTTCAGCCGGTAGCCGTGCGTGTATTCGTCGATCGCGAAGATGCGGAACGTCAGGTTCGCAACCGGCAGCACGATGAACAGCAGCAGCAGCCCGCGCAACAGCAGCGGGCCGATCAGTGCGGCCTCGCCGACCTGCGGCGTCATCCGCGTCATCCACAGCGCGGCGGCGATCGCGATCGCGAAACCCGGCACCACGAACCATTTCTTGTGCGTGACGTGCTTCGCATAGCGCAGATAGGCGAACAGCGCGGTCGCCGAGATCAGCGACATCGTGCCGACCAGGCGCCCGGCGTTCTCGACCGGATAGCCGAGCCCGCCTTCGAGCAGGCGGGAGGTCAGGTAGCTGAAGCCGGTCGACTCGTAGTAATAGAACATGTACAGCAGCAATCCGACCTGGAACGTGCGCTCGCGAAACGCATGCAGCCGCACGAGGGGCGTCGGATGGTTCCACTGGTGATAGGCGAACCACGCGAGCGCGCCCACGCCGACGAGCGTCAGCATGATCAGCATCGGCGAGCCGCTGTAGAGCTGGTAGTGCACCTGCTGCAGCACGATCTGCAGCGCGCCTTGCGCGAGCGCGAACACGATGTACGGCCAGAAATGTCCGGAGCCGCGCCCGTCGTCGGGCGTCCTGCCCGAATCGGGCAGCGTGAGGAAGGCAAGGATCGCGAACGCGATACCCGCGGGCGCCGTGCACGCAAACAGCGCGCGCCACGTCGAATGCGCGACGAGCAGCCCGCCGACGATCGGCGCGAGCGCGCTGCCGAGCAGGATCATGATCAGGAACGCGCGCGTGGCGGGCGGCCGCTCCTGCGGCTTGAAGCTGATCTGGATCAGGATCCGGCACGCACCCATCATCGGGCCGATGAAGTAGCCCTGGAAGCCGCGCGCGAACGCCAGCTCGAGCGACGTGTCGGCGAATGCCGCCGCGATCGCGCCGAACGAGAACATCAGCATGCAGCCGGCGACGTAGCGGCGATGTCCGAGCCGGTCGACCCACCATTGCTGCTGCAGGATGCCGAGCACGGCCGTGACCGCATAGGCGCTGGATGACCACACGAGTTCGTCGGGCGACGCGTTGATGCCGCCTGCGATGTAGCTGGCGAAGAACGAGAAGACTGCGTTGTCGAAGTAGTCGATGCCGGTGACGAGTGCGAGCGCCCACGGGAAGAGGTCCGCGCGCAGGTTCGCGCGGCTCCACAGCGGCGATCGACCGGGCGCGACGTTCATTCCCGGTCCTTGCGCGCGCGGCGCGTGCCGGCTTGGGCCTGCCGCTGCGCGATCAGCGCGTCGGGATTTTCGCCCGCAAGCCGCCGCTCGATGTAGTCGATGTCGTGCTGCAGTTCCTTGCGCAGTGCGACGGCTTCCTTCAGTTCGCGCTGGACGGCCGCGATCCGCTGGTCGAGCGTGTCGATCTGCTCGGCGAGGCCCGTACGGATGTCGCGCAGCGACGCGTCCGAATAGCGGCGCCGGCCGTCGCCCGTTTCTTCCAGCGGGCGCTTGAGCATTTCGGTGATGCCGTGCAGCGAAAAGCCGAGTGCGCGCAGCCGCAGGATGCGGGCGAAGCGTTCGAGATCGGCTTCATCGTAAAGGCGATAGCGGCCGCCGCTGCGCGACGGCGTGACGAGTCCGCGTTCCTCGTAATACTTCAGTGTGCGCGGCGTGACGCCGAGCCGCGACGCGGCGTCGCTCACGGTCAGCAGCGAGGGAGAGGCGTCGTTCGGCATAGGGGTGGCGGGCTTCGGTCGGGGCGATGGCGCGATTATAGATCAACCTGTACGTTCACGTACAGGTTGGGCCGAAAAAACGGCCGCCGGGCGAAACGCGCGGGCGGCCATTCGTTGCGGGGCGAGGGGGATCAGCCGCCGCGGCGCATCAGGTCGAAGAACTCGGAGTTGCTCTTCGTCTGACGGATCTTGTCGAGCAGGAATTCCATGGCCTCGACTTCGTCCATGTCGTGGATGAACTTGCGCAGCACCCAGATCTTTTGAAGGATCTCGGGCTTGATCAGCATTTCTTCGCGACGCGTGCCCGACTTGTTCAGGTTGATCGACGGATAGACGCGCTTTTCCGCGAGGCGGCGCTCGAGGTGCACTTCCATGTTGCCGGTGCCCTTGAACTCTTCGTAGATCACGTCGTCCATGCGGCTGCCGGTTTCGATCAGCGCGGTGCCGATGATCGTCAGCGAGCCGCCTTCCTCGATGTTGCGCGCCGCGCCGAAGAAGCGCTTCGGGCGCTGCAGTGCGTTCGCGTCGACACCGCCCGTCAGCACCTTGCCCGACGCCGGGATCACGGTGTTGTAAGCGCGTGCGAGACGCGTGATCGAGTCGAGCAGAATCACGACGTCGTGCTTCATTTCGACGAGGCGCTTGGCCTTCTCGATCACCATTTCGGCGACCTGCACGTGACGCGTGGCCGGTTCGTCGAACGTCGACGCGATGACTTCGCCGGCGACCGAGCGCTGCATTTCGGTCACTTCTTCGGGGCGCTCGTCGATCAGCAGCACGAACAGGACGACGTCCGGGTGGTTCTGCTTGATCGCGTGTGCGATGTGCTGGAGCATCACGGTCTTGCCCGACTTCGGCGACGCGACCAGCAGGCCGCGCTGGCCCTTGCCGATCGGCGCGATCATGTCGATGATGCGGCCCGTGACGTTCTCTTCGCCGCGCATCTCGCGTTCGAGCGCCAGCGGCTTGTTCGGGTGCAGCGGCGTGAGGTTCTCGAACATGATCTTGTGTTTCGAGGCCTCGGGCGGCTGCCCGTTGACTTTGTCGACCTTCACCAGCGCGAAGTAGCGCTCGCCGTCCTTCGGCGTGCGGACTTCACCTTCGATCGTGTCGCCGGTGTGCAGGTTGAAGCGGCGAATCTGCGACGGGCTGATATAGATGTCGTCGGTACTCGCGAGGTACGACATTTCCGGCGAGCGCAGGAAGCCGAAGCCGTCCGGGAGTACTTCGAGCGTGCCGTCGCCGAAGATCGTCTCTCCCGTCTTGGCGCGTTTTTTGAGAATGGCGAACATCAGCTCCTGCTTGCGCAGGCGGTTCGCGTTTTCGATCTCCAGGCCATTGGCCATTTCGATCAGTTCGGACACGTGCAGAGACTTGAGCTCGGATAAATGCATACGGAGAACCCGCCAGGGAGGAGAAGCGACGAAAAGAAATAAGGGAGGAGGGCGAGCGGAGGCGCTCTGAGACTTAATGCGTCTTGTAGACGTTTTTTGATTCTAGCATACGCTGATTCTTGCCTGAGCGGCCGATCGGCGGCTTGGCGGCGGACGTGTTGTCGGTTGACAACACGTCCGAGGAACGGCCCGTATTACAGGTGGCTGTCCAGGAATGCGGTGAGCTGCGACTTCGACAGCGCGCCGACCTTCTGCGCGGCGGCCGCGCCGTTCTTGAACAGGATCAGCGTCGGGATGCCGCGTACGCCGAACTTCGCAGGCGTCGCCTGGTTGTCGTCGACGTTGATCTTCGCGATCTGCAGCTTGTCGCCGTAGTCCTTCGCGACTTCGTCGAGGATCGGGGCGATCATCTTGCACGGGCCGCACCATTCGGCCCAGAAGTCGACGAGCACGGGCTTGTCGGATTTGACGACGTCCTGTTCGAACGATGCGTCGCTGATGTGTTTGATCTGTTCGCTCATTGGGTCAATACCTCTTACGGTTCGGGGACTGCCTGCTTGGCGCGTTGCGGCGCTCCGGCGGCCTGACGGCTGCCGGCCGCTGCGGCAGGTCACTCCGCTCTCCGGAAGGAAGGGCGTAGGCGCTGCATGGCGCGGCTCGCGGGTCGTTCGGGCGTCATATTAGCCTAAATTGCTATCTGCTGCGGGCGGCGATAGTAGCCGCTACGCGAGTAGGGGTACGACGCGCCGTTCGACCGTTGTGTTCCGAAGGTGGAGGCCCGCATGCAAAATACAAGAGCCGCGGTCATTCACTGCGTGCTCGCCCCGGTTTCACGCGCCCATGCGCGCGCCGGTTTGCTCGATCGCTCGCATTGTTGCGAACAAACGGTCGCATTCGACCGGAAGCGGTGATAGAATATGCCGTGACGGGCCTCCTCGCATGGTGGGGCGGTGAACCTGGTCAGGTCGGGAACGAAGCAGCCACAATCGTTTTCTGCCAGTGCCGAGGGTTGGGCTCGTCACCTTTCCTCTCGCCCCGTTCGTTGGGCGTTTTTTATTTCTGCGTCATTCTCCGTTTTTCCTGCGCTTTGCCCGTTTTCCGCACCGTTTCGCGTGTCGGCGCGACGCAGCGTTACTGATACAATTTCCCGATGACCTATCAAGTTCTCGCACGCAAGTGGCGTCCGAAGGATTTCGCTTCGCTCGTCGGCCAGGAGCACGTCGTCAGGGCGCTCACGCACGCGCTCGACGGCGGGCGTCTCCATCACGCCTATCTGTTTACCGGAACCCGCGGCGTCGGCAAGACGACGCTGTCGCGGATCTTCGCGAAGGCGCTCAACTGTGAAACCGGCGTCACGTCGCAGCCGTGCGGCGTGTGCCGCGCGTGCCGCGAAATCGACGAGGGCCGCTTCGTCGACTACGTCGAGATGGACGCGGCGAGCAACCGCGGCGTCGACGAGATGGCTGCGCTGCTCGAGCGCGCGGTGTACGCGCCCGTCGATGCGCGCTTCAAGGTCTACATGATTGACGAAGTGCACATGCTGACGAACCACGCGTTCAACGCGATGCTGAAGACGCTCGAGGAGCCGCCGCCGCACGTCAAGTTCATCCTCGCGACGACTGATCCGCAGAAGATTCCCGTCACCGTGCTGTCGCGCTGCCTGCAGTTCAACCTGAAGCAGATGCCGGCCGGGCACATCGTGTCGCATCTCGAACGGATCCTCGGCGAAGAGCAGATTTCGTTCGAGCAGCAGGCGCTGCGCCTGCTCGCGCGCGCCGCCCAGGGCAGCATGCGCGATGCGCTGTCGCTGACCGACCAGGCGATCGCCTATTCGGCGAACGAAGTGACCGAATCGGCGGTGTCGGGCATGCTCGGCGCGCTCGACCAGACCTACATGGTGCGCCTGCTCGATGCGCTCGCGGCCGGCAACGGCCCGGAGATCCTCACGATCGCCGATGAGATGTCATTTCATGCAATGGCTCGACACGCGCAGCGTCGTGCCGGTGATTCGTCACATGCATACGCAGGCCGACGCGCTGCGCCGTGCGGAAGTCGAGAAGGCGCAGAAGCTGCTCGCGCGCGGCGACGATCC
>NZ_VWWG01000155.1:0-14380 GCF_011753085.1 Burkholderia sp. Tr-862 | reverse complement strand
GGCGGCGGTGTCTGCCGCGGCCGCGACGGAGCGCGGGCGCGAACGGGCCGACGAGCGGTCGGAGCGGGAACGGGAGCGAGGCAGGGAAACGGATTCGGTCATGGAGTCGGATTACAGGCCCGCGAACGCGGAATCGGAAGTCGAACGGAATCAGCGATGGCCATTGTCGCATGACCGATCGCCGATCCGGCCGATCGGATGCCGTCTATTCGTCGCCCGACAACCCGTTGCCTTCGTCGAATCGCGTCACGCACGACAGCGCGCGCAGCTTGTCGCAGATCGCGCGGTATTCGAGATCCGACACGCGGCCGAGCGCGATGCGCACCTCGTCGTGCTCGCCGGTATCGTCGGCGCGCTGCACGATGAATTGCTTCACGCGCGCGCTGTCGGGGCCGAGCGCCGCGTGCAGCGAATCGAACGTCAGCGCGCCGCTCACCACCGTCAGCGTGAACTGGCGGCGCTGCCGCACCGTGAAGTAGCGCCGCTCCAGCGGCTTGATGCCGGCCAGGATGATCAGGATGATGATCGTCGCGGAGATCGACGCGACGTACAGGCCGCCGCCCACCGCGAGGCCGATCGCGGCGACCGACCACAGGCTCGCGGCTGTCGTCAGCCCGCGCACGATCTCGCCGCGCAGCAGGATCGAGCCCGCGCCGAGGAAACCGATGCCCGACACCACCTGCGCGGCGATCCGCGACGGGTCTAGCACGATGTGGTCGCTGGTTCCGAGCACATCGGCGAAACCGAACGCCGACACGATCATGATGAGCGTCGAGCCGACACAGACGAGCATGTGCGTGCGCAGGCCGGCCGCCCACGATAGGCGCTCACGCTCGAAGCCGATGACGCTGCCGAGCGCCGCCGCGAGAACCAGCCGCATCACGAGTTCCAGGTTGCCGAGCATCCGATTTATCTCCTTTTTTGGGGGCGGCCGCGCGGAATGGTTTATCCTTGGGCCCGGCCGCGCCGCTCCGGGCCGCGCCGACTCGATTCGATCCAAGCGCTCAATCCCGCCATGTCCGTTCCCGATTCCGCTTCCGCCCAGACCGCCCGATTGCGCGACCATTTTGCGCACGTCATCTTGCCGATCTGGCAGGGTTCAGGGTTCGACCACACGTTGCGGCTGCCGTTCGAGGCCGTCGATCCGGCCACCCATGCCCCGCTGCCCGCCACCCGTTATCGCGCAATGGCATGTGCGCGACAACTGTTCGTGTTCGCGCAGGCCGGCAACACCGCGCACGCGGCCACGCTGTTCGACTCACTGTGCAGCCGCTTCCGCGACCCGCGCCACGGCGGCTGGTTCTACAGCGTCGACGCGCAAGGCGCGCCGCTCGACACGACCAAGGACCTCTATACGCACGCATTCGTCGTGTTCGCGTGCGCCGCATGGCATGCGGCGTCGGGCGACGCCGCGGCGCGCACGGTCGCCGAGGACACCGCCGCATTGATCCAGGACCGCTTCGCGCCGCAGCCGGGCGACGCGCTGCTCGACGCCGCGCGCCACGCCGATTTCTCGTCATCGGGCGGCGGCGCGCTGCAGAACCCGCTGATGCACCTGACCGAAGCATGGCTCGCGGCCGCCGATGCGTTCGGCGACGCGGCGTTCAACGATGCGCTCGCACGCACCGCGCAGGCCGTCGAGCGCACGTTCGTCGATCCGGCCACCGGTTGCGTCGCCGAGCTGCCGCTCGGGGCGCCCGACAACCGCTTCGAGCCCGGCCACCAGTTCGAATGGTTCTATCTGGTCGATGCAGCCGGCGCTCGGCTCGCGCAGACCGGGCTTCCCGACGCACTCGCGCGCGCGTTCGCATTCGCCGAGCAGCACGGAATCGATCCGCAGACGGGCGCCGTGTGCGCGGCCGTCGACGCACAAGGCGCGTGCATCGACGGCACGCAGCGAATCTGGGCGCAGACCGAATACCTGCGCGCGCTCGCGACGCACGGCGGCACCCCGGCCTCCGCGCCGCTCGCGCAGCAGATCGAGCGCTTCGCCGCGCGCTTCCTGCATCCGCGCGGCTGGTTCGAGTGCAAGACGGCCGACGGGCAGGTGTCGCGCGCCGACATGCCATCGACGACGCCCTACCACCTCGCGACCGCTTACGCGGCGCTGCCCGCCGCTTCGTAACCGGCGTCGGCAAACGACGACGCGCGCTCATCGCGAACCGCGCGAGTCGCGCGCGCGTCGCCCAGCTCGAACACCGACACCGCCTGCATCAGGTGCGCGGTCTGCTCGTTCAGCGACGCTGCCGCCGCCGCGACTTCCTCCACCAGTGCCGCGTTTTGCTGCGTCAACTGGTCCATCTGCGTGACGGCCTGATTCACCTGCTCGATGCCGACGCTCTGCTCGACCGACGCCGCCGTGATCTCCGACATCGTCTGCACGACGCGCGTGATCGACGCCGATACCGTCCGCATCGCGTCGCCGGCACGCTCGACGAGTTCCGAGCCGCCGTCGATCTGCGCGACCGACTCCTCGATCAGCGCCTTGATCTCCTTCGCCGATTGCGCGCTGCGCTGCGCGAGCGAGCGCACTTCGCCCGCGACCACCGCGAAGCCGCGGCCCTGCTCGCCCGCACGGGCGGCCTCGACCGCGGCGTTCAGCGCGAGGATGTTGGTCTGGAACGCGATGCCGTCGATCACCGAAATGATCTCCGCGATCCGGCCGGAGCTCTGCGCGATGCCGCGCATCCGGTCGATCACGCTGTCGACCACGCCGCCGCCGTGGCGCGTCGCGTCGAGCGCCGCGTCGGCCAGTGCGCTGGCCGCACGCGCGCTGTCGGTGTTCTGGCGCACGGTCGCGGTCAGTTCCTCCATGCTCGCGGCGGTTTCCTCGAGCGATGCGGCCTGCGTGCCCGTGCGCGCGGACAGGTCCGCGTTGCCGCCGGCGATCTCGCCCGCGCCGAGGTGGATCGCGTCGGACGCGTGACGCACGGTGCGCACGGTGTCCGCGATGCTCGCCTGCATCGCGGCGAGGCCGCGCAGCATCCGGTCGATCTCGAACACGCCCGCCGCCCGCACGGCTTCGTCGAGCCGGCCCTGCGCGATCCGCTCGAAATGTCGGCCGGCTTCGTCCAGCGGCGCGACCACCGCGCGCCGCGCGCCCGCGTAAATGGCCGCGCTCGCCGCGAGCATCGCCACCAGCAACACGATGCCGACCCACTTGAACCACTGCATCCCGCTGTCGATCGTGTCGAGCGCGGCGCGGCTCGACGCGCCGCCGTAGTCGGCGAAGCGGTGCAGTTCGGCGAGATACGCGTCCTGGAAGCGTTGCGTCGGCTGGTCGAGGAACGCCTGGATGTTGTCGGCGTCGAGGAACTGCACGAGTTCGCCCAGCGCGCCGCGCAGCGCGCGATAGCGCTCGGCGAGCGCCGCGACGTGCGCGCGGTTCGTGGCGTCGACGGCCTGCGCGGCCGTCAGCGCGGCGAATTTCTTGTCTGCTTCCGCGAGCGAAGCGCTCGCATGGCGGATGATCTCGTCGGGTTTCGGGCCGCCACGCACCATCCGCGTGCCGGCACGCGACAGGTTCACGCGCGCGTCGAGCAGGCGCTCGGTCGCCTGACTGGCCGCGTCGACCTGCGCGATCGCGACGTTCGACAGGTCGTCGACGCCGCTGCGCGTCGACGCGAGCGCCCAGAAGCCGAGCGCCTCGATTGCGACGAGAAAGAGGCAAAACACGGTCAACACGCCGAGCAGACCCGACGCGAGCTTGATTTTTCCGAACATGGGGGGAGATTCCTGGAGAGCCGACGATGGAGCAATGCCCCGGCATTAGCGGCATTTCTTCGTCGGACTTTAGGCTCCCGGCCCGGCGATCTCCGTCATTCCCGCCGAATCGCCGGCAAACGAGCATGACTCGCGCGTTCGACGCAATAATCGCGGCGCATCGGGCCGGTAATCGCAAGAAACGTGGACGAATTTCCTTGCTTATCCGCAGCCCCCTTCCTAGAGTTCAGCGCAAGCGGACACGGATTGCGAGGAAGTCGATGACGGACATCACGGACCACGCGCGCGGCGCATTGCGCGCGCAACCGTTCAGCATGCTGCTGGGCACGGAGCTGATGCATATCGGCGACAACGAGGTGTCGCTGTGCCTGCCCGTGCGGGACGAACTGCGCCAGCAGCACGGCTTCGTGCACGGCGGCGTGATCAGCTATCTCGCCGACAACGCGCTGACGTTCGCCGGCGCGCTCGTGCTCGGCCCGCGCGTGATCACCGCCGAATACAAGATCAACTACCTGCGGCCGGCCGTGAACGGCACGCTCGTCGCGCGCGCGAAGGTCGTCTACGCGGGGCGGCACCAGGCGACCTGCCAGTGTCACGTCTTCGTCATCGACGGCGATCACGAGCGGCTCGTCGCGATCGCGCAAGGGACGATCAACCGCGTCGGCGACGGCAAGATGTCGGATTCGCCGGAGGAAACGGCGTGAGTCTGGTTCGCCGCTGAGTTGTCTCGGCGAGACTATTCCGCGCCCTGCACCGAAAATTCAAAAGGAACGTCGGGACGCACGAATCTAAGCCGAATGTCGTTCAGCGCGGGGACAAAACGTCTCTTTTCAAACACGTAGTACGACATTAAAAGACCAATACGAGACGCCTGCGCACCATCCAACAAATAGTTGTTCTTCGGAAATGCAAGCTTCCCGTCCTGTGTCGTCAATACGGCCCGACAGGACGAAAGCAGGCTGGGCAAATGAAGAAACGTCGCGTCTCCTTTCGGCGCAAGCGGATCGATCAGCAGATAAATTTGCCGGTGGCGACTAGCTTCGCCTGACCCGCTGCCATCTCCTTCCACGCACAGAGCGGACGGCTGATGGTGCATTCGCTTGGCAAAAAACACGCGAGCGCTGCCAGGGTAAATTTCAATCGGGCGCTCACCCGGGAAAGCCGTCGCTTTCGAAAAGCGATAGATTCTGCCGCCAATCGTCAGGCGGTTCCCCGCTACTTCGACGTGCACCGTCTTCCCGCCCAACTCGACGCCGAAATCCCCGTAAACGTCGCCGCCGCGGTCGGAATATAGAGCGCTTGCGTCGTGCTCGATCGGGTCGCCAAAAGCCGCGCTCGATTGGACCGCATAAAACTCGTCATAGCCACTGTAGGTGGTCGAGCCACGGGCGCCGCTTGCGAAGGCTGCCAAGATTGCCGCCAACATTACTGCAGATTTCATCGGTATGCTTTTCCCCCGCTCGCTTTCAGGTAGTCAGGATTGTGCTGCCAAAATACCGGCGTGCTTTTCGGCACGGTCAACGACAAGTGCCATTGCCGAGTTCAATGCAATTTCATAGTCAGGGACGCGCATCAGTTTTTTGAATCTCGCGTTGGAGCCGTCCCATGCATACATGCTCCGGAGACACATCCGACTTCAGAATGCGCCTAGGCTTCGTCGCCCATCAGCGGCAAAAATCGCGGCGCCACGCGCGCCCGAACGTTGCCGTCCCCGTCGATGCGATAAATCCCGCGCGCCGCATTGTGCGGGTGCTCCACCGCTTCGGCCACGCTCAGTACCGGCGCAAAGCATGCGTCGCTGCCTTCGAGCAGCGCGCGCCAGTGTGCGGACGGCTGCTGCGCGAATACCTCGGCAAAACGCGCCTTCAGCGCCGGCCAGCGTGCGCGGTCGTACTGCGACGCCGGATCGACGTCGGCCAGCCCGAGCCGCTCGACCAGCAGCGCGTAGAACGGCGGCTCGAGCGCGCCGATCGTCACGCATTCGCCGTCCGCGCAGCGATACACGTCGTAGAACGGCGCGTCGTGGAAAAGGCTTGGCTGCGCGCCATCGAGCTGCCCGTTTGCGCGCGCCCACAGCGCGAGCGAGCCGAGCATCGACACGATGTCGACGATCGCGCCGTCGACCACCCGCCCCGGGCCGCCGCCGCGCACGTCGAACAGCGCGCAGACGATCCCGAACGCGAGCCCGAGCGCGCCGCCTGCATCGCCGACGACGGTCGGCGGCACGCCGGGCCGGCCGTCACGCGGCGCGGACAGCGACAGCAGCCCCGTCAGCGCGACGTAGTTCAGGTCGTGCCCGGCGGCCGTCGCGAGCGGCCCGTCCTGGCCCCAGCCCGTCATCCGTCCGTACACGAGCTTCGGATTGCGGCGTGCACAAGCGTCCGGCCCGAGGCCGAGACGCTCCATTACGCCCGGTCGCAGCCCTTCGATCAGCGCATCGGCCTGTGCGATCAGCGCGAGCGCCTCATCGCGGCCGTCCGGTGTCTTCAGATCGAGTTCGACGATCGTCTTGCCTTCGCGCAGCAGGTCGCCGTCGCGGCCCTGCAACGCGTCCGGCGCACTCGTGCGGCCGGCCGGACGCGCGATCAGCGTGATGCGCGCGCCCATTCCGGCGAGCATCCAGCCCGCGAGCGGGCCGGGGCCGAGACCTTCGAATTCGACGATATGGACGCCGGAAAGCGGCGCATCAAGCGACATACGATTCTCCTGTCGACCAGCGTTAGCTCTTCAGCGCTTACGCTGGTCCCATGCTTCGCGGTCGACCAGCGCTAGCGCTTTAGCGCCTATGGTGATCCCATGCTTCGCGCTCGACCAGCGTTAGCGGCCCACACTCCAACGCGACGCGTTGCCTGCCGGCTCGCGTGCGTCAAATGAAAAAATCCCTGCGCAGCGGTTCCGCTTTGCAGGGATCGGGACGAGGTTCGCTCGTGCAGGCTTGCACGTGAAAACCGTCGTGCGTTAGAACGCGTCGCCCGGCACCCTCACCCAGCCTTCCATCAGCACGCGCGCGCTGCGGCTCATGATCGCCTTCGTGACGGTCCACTCGCCGTTTTCGAGCTGCGCTTCCGCGCCGACGCGCAGCGTGCCCGACGGATGCCCGAAGCGCACCGCGTTGCGCGCACCGCCGCCTGCCGCGAGATTCACCAGCGTGCCGGGAATCGCCGCGGCCGTGCCGATCGCGACCGCCGCCGTGCCCATCATCGCGTGGTGCAGCTTGCCCATCGACATCGCACGCACCAGCAGGTCGACGTCGCCCGCATTCACGCGCTTGCCGCTCGACGCGACATAGTCGGCCGGCTTCGCGACGAACGCGACCTTCGGCGTGTGCTGGCGCGTCGCGATCTCGTCGAGCGTGTCGATCAGGCCCATGCGCAACGCGCCGTGCGCGCGGATCGTCTCGAACTTCTCGAGCGCCTTCGGATCGCCATTGATCGCGTCCTGCAGCTCCGTGCCCGTATAGCCGATCGCTTCCGCCTCGACGAAGATGGTCGGAATCCCCGCGTTGATCATCGTCGCCTTCAGCGTGCCGATGCCAGGCACGGCCAGGTCGTCGACGAGGTTGCCGGTCGGGAACATCGAGCCGCCCGCGCCCTCTTCCTCGGCGGCCGGGTTCATGAACTCGAGCTGCACTTCGGCGGCCGGGAACGTGACGCCGTCCAGCTCGAAGTCGCCCGTCTCCTGCACCGCGCCGTTCGTGATCGGCACGTGGGCCACGATCGTCTTGCCGATGTTCGCCTGCCAGATCCGCACGGTCGCGACGCCGTCGCGCGGCACGCGCGATGCATCGACGAGGCCGCCGCTAATCGCGAACGGGCCGACCGCCGCCGACAGGTTGCCGCAGTTGCCGGTCCAGTCGACGAACGCCTTGTCGATCGCGACCTGCCCGAACAGGTAGTCGACGTCGTGACCGGGCCGCGTGCTCTTCGACACGATCACCGTCTTGCTGGTGGACGACGTCGCGCCGCCCATCCCGTCGATCTGCTTGCCGTACGGATCGGGGCTGCCGATCACGCGCAGCAGCAGCGCGTCGCGCGCGGCGCCCGGCGTCTGCGCGGCATCCGGCAGGTCCTGCAGCCGGAAGAACACGCCCTTGCTGGTGCCGCCGCGGATGTAGGTCGCCGGAATCCTGATTTGCGGAATGTGAGCCATGTTTGCGTTATCCCTGTGTGATCCGGTCAAGCCGCCTGCGACGATTCGAGGAAGTCCTGCGCGAAGCGCTGCAGCACGCCGCCCGCGTCATAGATCGACACTTCCTCGGCCGTATCGAGCCGGCACGTCACGGGCACCTCGACACGCTCGCCGTCCTTGCGGTGAATCACAAGCGTGAGATCGGCGCGCGGCGTACGCTTGCCGATCACGTCGAAGGTCTCGGTGCCGTCGATGCCGAGCGTGGTACGGTTCGTGCCCGGCTTGAACTCGAGCGGCAACACGCCCATCCCGATCAGGTTGGTGCGGTGGATCCGCTCGAACCCTTCGGCGACGATCACCTCGACGCCCGCGAGCCGCACACCCTTCGCGGCCCAGTCGCGCGACGAGCCCTGGCCGTAGTCGGCGCCGGCAATCACGATCAGCGGCTGCTTGCGGTTCATGTACGTCTCGATCGCCTCCCACATGCGCATGACCTTGCCTTCCGGCTCGACGCGAGCGAGCGAGCCCTTCTTCACCGCGCCGTCGACGACCGCCATCTCGTTGATCAGCGTCGGGTTCGCGAAGGTCGCGCGCTGCGCGGTCAGGTGGTCTCCCCGGTGCGTCGCGTACGAGTTGAAGTCCTCTTCCGGCAGGCCCATCTTCGCGAGATACTCGCCGGCCGCGCTGTCCAGCAGGATCGCGTTCGACGGCGACAGGTGGTCGGTCGTGATGTTGTCGCCGAGCACCGCGAGCGGGCGCATGCCCTTGAGCGTGCGTTCGCCGGCCAACGCGCCTTCCCAGTACGGCGGGCGACGGATATACGTGCTCTGCGCGCGCCAGTCGTACAGCGGCGCCGCACGCTCGCCCGCATCGGCCGTGCGCGCGAACATCGGTTCGTAGACCTTGCGGAACTGCTCGGGCTTCACGCTCGACGCGACGATCGCGTCGATCTCCTCGTCGGTCGGCCAGATGTCCTTCAGCGTGACGGGCTTGCCGTCCCGGTCATGGCCCAGCACGTCCTTCTCGATGTCGAAGCGGATCGTGCCGGCGATCGCATACGCGACGACGAGCGGCGGCGACGCGAGGAACGCCTGCTTCGCGTACGGGTGGATGCGGCCGTCGAAGTTGCGGTTGCCGGACAGCACCGCGGTCGCGTACAGGTCGCGATCGACGATCTCCTGCTGGATCTTCGGATCGAGCGCGCCCGACATCCCGTTGCAGGTCGTGCACGCGAACGCGACAATGCCGAAGCCGAGCTTTTCCAGCTCCGGCAGCAGGTTCGCTTCTTCCAGATACAGCTCGACCGCCTTCGAGCCCGGCGCGAGCGAGCTCTTCACCCACGGCTTGCGCGTGAGGCCCTTCGCGTTCGCGTTGCGCGCGAGCAGCGCCGCGGCAATCACGTTGCGCGGGTTGCTGGTGTTCGTGCAGCTCGTGATCGCGGCGATGATCACCGCGCCGTCGGGCATCTCGCCCGCCTTTTCTTCCCACTGGCCGGCGATCCCGCGTGCGGCGAGATCGGACGTCGGCAGCCGCTTGTGCGGGTTCGACGGGCCGGCCATGTTGCGCACCACGCTCGACAAGTCGAACGTCAGCGTGCGCTCGTATTGCACGTTGCCCAGCGTATCGGCCCACAGGCCCGCCGCCTTCGCGTAGGTCTCGACCAGCTTCACCTGCTCGTCGCTGCGGCCGGTGAGGCGCAGGTAGTCGGTCGTCTGGCCGTCGATAAAGAACATCGCGGCCGTCGCGCCATATTCGGGCGCCATGTTCGAAATCGTCGCGCGATCGCCGAGCGTGAGGCTCGCGGCACCTTCGCCGCGGAATTCCAGATACGCGCCGACCACCTTTTCCTTGCGCAGGAACTCGGTCAGCGCGAGCACGACGTCGGTTGCGGTGATGCCGGGCTGGCGCTTGCCGGTCAGCTCGACGCCGACGATGTCGGGCAGGCGCATCCACGATGCGCGGCCGAGCATCACGTTCTCCGCCTCCAGGCCGCCGACGCCGATCGCGATCACGCCGAGCGCATCGACGTGCGGCGTGTGGCTGTCGGTGCCGACGCAGGTGTCCGGATACGCGACGCCGTCCTGCGCCTGGATCACCGGCGACATTTTCTCGAGGTTGATCTGGTGCATGATGCCGTTGCCCGGCGGGATCACGTCGACGTTCTCGAACGCCTTCTTCGTCCACTCGATGAAGTGGAAGCGATCCTCGTTGCGGCGATCCTCGATCGCGCGGTTCTTCGCGAACGCGTCCGGATCGAACCCGCCGCACTCGACGGCGAGCGAGTGGTCGACGATCAGTTGCACGGGCACGACCGGGTTCACCTTCGCGGGGTCGCCACCGCCGTCGGCGATCGCGTCGCGCAGGCCGGCGAGATCGACGAGCGCCGTCTGCCCGAGGATGTCGTGGCACACCACGCGCGCCGGGAACCACGGGAAATCGCGGTCACGCTTGCGCTCGATGAGCTGCTTCAGCGAATCGGCAAGGATCGCCGGATCGCAGCGGCGCACGAGGTTTTCGGCGAGCACGCGCGACGTATACGGCAGCGTGTCGTAGGCGCCGGGCGCGATCGCTTCGACCGCGGCACGCGCGTCGAAATAGTCCAGCGACGTGCCGGGCAGGGGTTTGCGGTAGGCAGTATTCATCATGTGGGGCGGGAAATCGGGGTATGACGTCCGGCGCGCGCCGGCGCCCGTCTCGCGGGGCCGGCGCGCGGCTGGCGGATCAGCGCTTCTCGATCGGCACGAACTGCAGGTCTTCCGGCCCCGTGTAGTTCGCGCTCGGACGGATGATCTTGTTGTCGACGCGCTGCTCGATGATGTGCGCGCTCCAGCCGGACGTGCGCGAGATCACGAACAGCGGCGTGAACATCGCGGTCGGCACGCCCATCATGTGATACGACACGGCGCTGAACCAGTCGAGGTTCGGGAACATCTTCTTCGCGTCCCACATCACCGATTCGAGGCGCTCGGCGATGCTGTACAGCTTCAGGTCGCCCGCTTCCTTCGACAGCTTGTGCGCGACGCCCTTGATCACCTTGTTGCGCGGATCGGAGATCGTGTAGACCGGGTGGCCAAAGCCGATCACGACTTCCTTGTTCTCGACGCGGCGGCGGATGTCGGCTTCGGCATCGTCC
Source organism: Burkholderia sp. Tr-862 (assembly GCF_011753085.1). Taxonomy (NCBI): domain Bacteria; kingdom Pseudomonadati; phylum Pseudomonadota; class Betaproteobacteria; order Burkholderiales; family Burkholderiaceae; genus Burkholderia; species Burkholderia sp. Tr-862. The sequence continues at coordinate 3,396 of NZ_VWWG01000155.1, read as the reverse complement.
GGCGAGCTGTAGCGGCTCTGGATTTCGTACGCGACTTCGTTCGCGCCGCCGTGCTTCGGCCCGCGCAGCGCGCCGATCGCACCGGTGATCGCCGAGTAGATGTCCGAGCCCGTGCCCGCGATCACGCGGCCGGTGAACGTCGATGCGTTGAACTCGTGCTCCGCGTACAGGATCAGCGACGTGTGCATCGCGTCGACCCACGACTTCGACGGCGTCTTGCCGTGGAGCAGGTGCAGGAAGTGGCCGCCGATCGAGTCGTCGTCGGTTTCCGTCTCGATGCGCTTGCCGTTGTGCGAGAAGTGATACCAGTACAGCAGCATCGAGCCGAGCGACGCCATCAGGCGGTCGGCGATGTCGCGCGCGCCCGGCAGGTTGTGGTCTTCCTTCTCCGGCAGCACGGTGCCGAGCACCGACACGCCGGTACGCATCACGTCCATCGGGTGAGCCGATGCCGGGATCTGCTCGAGCACGGCCTTCAGCGCGTTCGGCAGGCCGCGCATCGCGCGCAGCCTGGTCTTGTACGCGGCCAGTTCGGTCAGGTTCGGCAGCGTGCCGTGCACGAGCAGGTGCGCGATTTCCTCGAATTCGCACGACTCGGCGACGTCGAGAATGTCGTAGCCGCGGTAGTGCAGGTCGTTGCCGGTCTTGCCGACCGTGCACAGCGCCGTGTTGCCGGCCGTCACGCCCGACAGCGCCACCGACTTCTTCGGCTTGAATGCGCCTGCGGCGGCCGGTGCTGCTGCGTCTTTCGTCTCGCTCATGTTTCCGTTCTCCAATAGGTATCTGGGTATTTATGTCGACCGCACTTGGCGCTTCAGCGCCTGGCGGCTCGCCGGGCCGCAGGTGTTTGTCCGCGTGGCCCGGTCGCGTGCAAAGCGTTCCGGGAACCGTGTCCCGGTGCGCGGGCCGCGTTACTTCTTGCCCTGCGCGAACAGCTCGTCGAGCTTGCGCTCGTATTCGTGATAGCCGAGGAAGTCGTACAGCTCCGCGCGGGTCTGCATGGTCGGCACGGCGGCCTTCTGCGTGCCGTCGCGGCGCAGCGTCTCGTAGAAGTTCAGCGCAGCCTTGTTCATCGCGCGATACGCGCCGCAGCAGTACAGCGCGATGTCGACGTTCGCCTCGCGCAGTTCGTCGAGCGTGAACAGCGGCGTCGAGCCGAATTCGGTCAGGTTCGCGAGGATCGGCACCTTCACGGCCGCCTTGAAGCGACGGTAATCGTCGAGCGTCTTCATCGCTTCCGGGAAGATCATGTCGGCGCCGGCTTCCACGTAGGCAATCGCGCGCTCGATCGCGGCGTCGATCCCTTCGGCGGCGGCCGCGTCGGTGCGGGCCATGATCACGAACTGGTCGTCGGTGCGTGCATCGACCGCGGCCTTCACGCGATCGACCATTTCCTCGATCGGCACGACTTCCTTGCCCGGACGATGGCCGCAGCGCTTCTGGCCGACCTGGTCTTCGAGGTGAACCGCCGCGACACCGGCCTTGATGAACGAGCGGACCGTGCGCGCGATGTTGAACGCGCCGCCCCAGCCCGTATCGATGTCGACCAGCAGCGGCAGGTCGGTCGCGTTGGTGATCCGGTTCGCGTCGATCAGCACGTCTTCCATCGTGCTGATGCCGAGATCGGGGATCCCGAGCGAATTGGCGGCAACGCCGCCGCCCGACAGGTAGACGGCCTTGAAGCCGACGGCCTGCGCCATCTTGGCTGCGTACGCGGTGATCGCGCCGACCACCTGCAGCGGCTGCTCGGCCGCGACTGCCGCGCGGAATTTCGCGCCGGCGCTCTGAAGATGCGTGTTGCTCATGAACGGCCTCCTGAAGGAATGACCATTAACAGCAAGGACCGGGCCAGCTCGCGAAATACCGCTAACCCACTGATTCTTAAGCAACCGGCACGAGCGCTGAATCGTCCGGTGATTTCAGTTTGGCAATTTCATGTTTCAAAAATGAAATCGCGCGCGCATAATCGGTCGCCATGGACCTCTCCTCGACCAAGCCCGTCGGCCCGGCCGACCGCACGGTGCGCCCGCGCATCTGGGCGATGGGCATCAGCCGCCTGCGCGACCTGTTTCGCGAGATCGCCGGCGAATTCGACGAACGGGCCGACGTGCGCATCGTCACGCGGGCCTACGAAGACGCGCTGAGCGCGATCGCGGAAGCCGGCACCGCGCGGCCCGACGTGATCGTCGCGGCCGGCTCGAACGGCGGCTTCCTGAAAACGCGCGCGCAGGTGCCGGTCGTGGTCGTGTCGCCGACCGGCTTCGACGTGATGCAGGCGCTCGCGCGCGCCCGGCGCGACGCGTCGCGGATCGCACTCGTCAGCGCCGGCGAGACGCCGCCGGAGGTGCGCCGCTTCGTCGCCGCCTATGGCCTCGACGTGCAGTTTGCGTCATATCAGTCCGCGCAGGAAGCGGAAGCCTGCGTGCACGACCTGCACGACCGCGGCATCGAGACGATCGTCGGCCCCGGTCTCGTCACCGATCTCGCGGCGAGTGCCGGCATGGGCGCGGTGTTCCTGTATTCGCACGCGTCGGTGCGCAAGGCGGTCGAAACGGCGCTCGAAGTCGCGTACGCGACGCACGCCGAGGCGTTTCGCCGGCAGCGCCTCGACAACCTGTTGCAGCACCTGCGCGACGGCGTGGTCGCGCTCGACGCGCGCGGTCGCGTCGAGGCGATCAACGAGCGGCTCGCGTCGGCGCTCGGGGTCGAACCCGCGGCGGCCGTCGGCCGCGCGCTCGTCGACCTGCGGCCCGAGCTGCGCACGCTGCGCGGCGAGGACGGCGACGCGCTCGCGACGGTGCGCGGGGTGCGCTACGTCGTGCATCGCGGGCCGCTCGTCGATCGCGGCGTCACGTCGGGCAGCGTGCTGACCTTCCAGGAATCGCGCGCGGTCGAACGGCTCGACCGCGCGCTGCGTTCGCAGCCGAACACGCAACAGTTCGCGGCGCGCTACGCGCTCGACGACGTGGTCGGCGCGTCCGCGCCGATGGCGCGCGTGCGCGACCTCGTGCGCCGCTACGCGAAATCCGACGCCACCGTGCTCGTGCTCGGCGAGAGCGGCACCGGCAAGGAGATGATCGCGCAGAGCCTGCACGCGCTGTCCGTGCGGCGCAGCTATCCGTTCGTCGCGATCAACTGCGGCGCGTTTCCGGAAGCGCTGCTCGAAAGCGAGCTGTTCGGTTACGAGGAAGGCGCGTTCACCGGCGCGCGGCGCGGCGGCAAGACCGGGCTGTTCGAGGCCGCACACCGCGGCACGCTGTTTCTCGACGAGATCGGCGAGATGCCGCCGTCGCTGCAAAGCCGGCTGCTGCGCGTGCTGCAGGAACGCGAGGTGATCCGCCTCGGTTCGACCGAGCCGATCCGCATCGACGTGCGCGTGATCGCCGCGACGCATCA
>NZ_VWWG01000154.1:0-14617 GCF_011753085.1 Burkholderia sp. Tr-862 | reverse complement strand
CGTTCCGGTCCTTGTGGTTGACCAGTTCCTCGAAGCCGTGCGTGACGATGTCGCCGAGCGTGATCCGCCCGGTGATCAGCGGCTGCACGTCGATGCGGCCGTCCGCGATGAAGCGGATCACGTCCGCGAATTCGCCGTTGTACGCGAGCGAACCGATCACTTCCTTCTCGGTCGACACGATGTCGAAGAAGTTGAACGACGTCGGCTCCTCGAAGATGCCGACCATCACCGACTTGCCGGCCTTGCGGATCACGTCGATCGCGAGCTGCGCGGTGGCCGTATGCCCGATGCACTCGAACGACACGTCGGCGCCGTAGCCGCCCGTCAGCGCCTTGATTTCCGCGATTGCGTCCGACGCCTTCGGGTCGATCACGATCGTTGCGCCGACTTCCAGCGCCTTCTGCTTGCGCGCGGCCGACATTTCCAGCGCGATCACGCGCCCGGCGCCCGCGGCCTTCGCGCACATGATCGTGCACAGCCCGATCGTGCCGGCGCCGACCACGACGACGGTCTGGCCGACGATGTTGCCGGCCTTCTTCACCGCGTGCAGCCCGACCGCGAGCGGTTCGATCAATGCGCCGGCCTCGGTCGGGAAGTTCTCGGGCAGCTTGTACAGCAGCTCGGCCGGCACGTTCACGTATTCGGCGAACGCGCCATTGTTCATCAGCCCGGTGAACGCGAGGTTCTCGCAGATGTTGTACAGCCCGTGCTTGCAATACCAGCAGGTGCCGCAATGCTGGCACGCGTCGGCCGTCACACGGTCGCCGGGCGCGAAACCCGTCACGCCCGCGCCCAGCGCCGCGATTTCGCCGCTGAACTCGTGGCCGAGGATGCACTGGCCCTTCAGGCCCGTCAGCGGGTGCGGCGCGTCGACCGGGATGAACACGGGCCCGGCGACGTATTCGTGCAGGTCGGAGCCGCAGATGCCGCACCAGTGCACGCGGATCTGGACCCAGCCGGCCGGCGGGTGCGCCGGAACGGGAACCTCTTCGACGCGGATGTCGTTGCGGCCGTGCCAGACGGCGGCCTTCATGCTGGGTGCGGTATTCGATGCCGGTGTGCTCACGTTGCTGTCTCCGTCAGGTTGTCGTCGGACGCGCGGCAAACGGCCGGTGCGTCCGTCGCGCGATTGCGCGAGCGATCGATATGCAGGAACGGGGCCAGCTTGGATCGGCGTTTGCGTGGCGAGCGAGTCGGGGCCGTGGTGTGCAGTGCAGCAGGGCGTCTTGCGTTGACATCCGGCAATGCCGCGTGAGTCGCGCGCGGAATTTGCTGCGATTGCGATGGCGTGGTTCGCGTGAGACGCCGGGACATTCGTCTCAGCCGTTTGAGACGAAACGCGAGACGCGTGGCTCGGCCGGGGTTGCCGTCGCACGCGGTTGTGCCAGCCCATTGTGCCGATCAGCGAAACGCATCGTTGCGCACGTTTCCCTTTACTTGAAGTTAACTTCAATTTGTATCATCTGCGGCAGCCCGATCGCGCGGAGCGCGGCCCGTTTCAATCTTCACGGAATGTCGTCAAGCATGCCGAACTTCATCGAAAGCCTGATCTGCGAATACGTGTCGTATCACATGCTGGTCGCCGACGAGCGAGACGTCATGCCGTCGCCGGTGGAGGCTGCGATGGCGCGGCCGTCGGAGAGTGACGATCGCGCACCGGTGCCGGAGCCTGTCGCGCCCGGCGTTTCACCGTTGCGTCCGCAACTGTTCGTCACGGTCCTGGAGGCCGGCGACAACGGCTTGCTGGTGCGCTGGAGCGAAAGCGGGCGCTGCCATTACGGCGAGCAGCGCTGGCGCTTGCGCGTCGCATCGCAGGCGGGCCGCTGCGCGATCTCGGGGCAGCCGATCGAGTCGGGCGAGCTGGTGTACCGGCCGGTGCGGCGGCCGGTGCCCGTCAACGGCGACGAGATGATCCGCCCCGCGGCGGTGCCGGGCGCGGCCGGCGTCGTGTGTCACGTTGCGCCGGCCTGCGGCGAGGCGGCGGATCCGGTCGATGTCCTCGGCTGAACGCGGTCGGATGCACCTGCGCGTTACTTGAGATCCTTCCGGTACTGGATGAACCCCGCGTTGTTCGCGAGCTTGTCGTACAGCGCCCGGGCGGTCGTATTGGTTTCATGCGTGAGCCAGTACACGCGGCTCGCGCCGGCTTCGCGGGCCCGCTCGTACACGGCCTCGATCAGCGCGCCGCCGGCGCCTTGCCCGCGCGCGTCGGCCGCCGTGAACAGATCCTGCAGGTAGCAGTACGGCCCTTCGGTCCAGCACGAGCGGTGGTAGATCGCGTGCACGATGCCGACCAGCGCTCCCGACGCGTCGAATGCGCCGAGCACGAACATCGGTTCGGCGGGATCCATCAGGCGTGCCCACGTCGTCGCGAACACGGCGTCGCTCAGCGCGGTCTCGTAGAACTTCTGATAACCCTGCCACAGCGGGCGCCACGCGGCTTCGTCGGCGGCGACGAGCGGCCGGACCGTGACGCGCGGTGCGTCGTTCGCACGGCCGGCCGCGTCGCGGGCACGCGCCTGCGCGTGGCGGATCGCGACGAGCGACTCGCGCTGCGCGCCGCCGGCGTCGAAGTTCTCCGGCGCGAGCCAGGCTTCGAACGCGGCGCGCACGGCAGGCCATTCGCCGTCGACGATCGAGAACCAGGCGGTATCGCGATTGCGGCCTTTGTAGATGATCGCCTGCCGGAACGTGCCTTCGTAACGGAAGCCGAGCCGGGCGGCGGCCTTGCGCGACGGCTCGTTCAGGTCGTCGCACTTCCATTCGTAGCGCCGGTAGCCGAGCGTGTCGAACGCGTACTGCATCAGCAGGTACTGCGCTTCGGTCGAAATCGGCGTGCGCTTGAGCAGCGGCGAGAACGTGACGGAGCCGACCTCGATCACGCCGTTGGCCGGATCGATGCGCATCAGCGCGAGCGTGCCGACCGCGCGGTTCGTCGTGCGGTCGATCACCGTGTAGTGCAGCGGATCGGCGCTCGCCGCCGCGCCGCGCGCGTAGTCGCGGTAGCTCGACTCGTCGGCGTACGGACCGTGCGCGAGATAGGTCCAGTCGGCGCCGTCGGGCGCCTGCGCGTACGCGGCGTACAGGTCGGCGGCATGGCGGTCGGCGTCGAGCGGTTCGAGGCGGCAGTAGCGGCCCTCGAGCACGATGCGCTCCGGGCGCGGGCGCGCGGACCAGTCGGGAACGGGGCGGCCGATCGGCTGCTGGAAGTCGTTGGTGAGCGTGGACAAGGTCGATCTCGCTTCGGTTGGCGGCCGGCGACATGCCGGCATGCAGACGATCGTAGTCCTGGCGAGGTACCATGAGAAGCGCCAGGCGACGGTAAATTTATGGTGCCACGGGGGTGCAACGCCGGTGCCGTGATTGCGCCACGATCGCCGCGCCATGCACCGAGACTTCCACGCCGCCATACGCTGATGACGACAATCCTTCCTTCCGGCACCGCGCCGCTATTGCCGCTCGACGCGCCGCTCGCGCGCACGGCCGGTGCGCCTTCCTTGCAGCGGCAATTGCTGCGCCGCGTGCGCGACGCGATTCTCGGCGGCGCGATGCCGGCCGGCACGCGGCTGCCCGGCACGCGGGCGCTGGCCGAGACGCTCGGCGTGTCGCGCAACACGACGGCGGCCGTCTACGAGCAACTCGTCGCCGAAGGCTTCCTGCAATCCGATCGCCGCGGCACGCGCGTGGTGGGCCTGTCGCGGCCGGCGGCGCCGCGTCGGCGGGCCGCGCCGCCGGTCGTCGCGCAACGGCTCGGCCGGATGCGTCCGAGCCTGATTGGCACCGGCGAGTCGGACGCCTTTCGGCCGGGCGTGCCCGCGCTGTCGCATTTCCCGGTCGATGCGTGGCGGCACGCGATCGACCGCGCGCTGCGCCGCGCCGGCCGCGACCTGCTCGCGTACGGCGACCCGCTCGGCGAGCGCGCGCTGCGCGAGTCGATCGCGCGCCACCTGGCCGTGACGCGCGGCGTGCGCTGCGATCCCGAGCAGATCGTGATCACCGAAGGCGCACAGGGCGCGATCGCGCTGTGCGCGCAGCTGCTGACGAATCCCGGCGATACGGTCTGGGTCGAGGAGCCCGGCTATCGCGGCGCGCGCACCGCGATGCAGGCGGCCGATCTCGACGTCGTGCCGATGCCGGTCGACGCGGAGGGGCTGCGCGCGGAAGACGCGGACTGGCGCGAGCGGACGCCGCGGCTCGTTTATACGACGCCGTCGAACCAGTTTCCGACCGGCGCGGTGCTGTCGATTTCGCGCCGGCTCGCGCTGATCGACGCCGCGCGCCGGCATCGCGCGTGGATTATCGAGGACGACTACGACAGCGAGTTTCGTCACACCGGCGAGCCGATCGGCGCGTTGCAGGGGCTCGCGGCCGATTCGCCGGTCGTCTATCTCGGCTCGTTCAGCAAGACGATGTTTCCGGCGCTGCGGATCGGCTTTCTCGTGCTGCCCGACGCGCTGCTGGCCGCGGTGCGGCCGGCGCTGCCGGAGATGCTGCGCGGCGGGACGCGCCACGTGCAGCTCGCGCTCGCCGATTTCATCGAGTCGGGGGAGTACGGGCGGCATCTCGGGCGGATGCGCCGGCTGTATCGCGACCGGCGGCGCGCGCTGCTCGCCGCGCTGGACGACGCGTTCACCGCGTCGCATCAGGTCGAAGGCGGGCCGTGCGGGCTGCATCTGGCGCTGCGGCTGCCGGCGCGCTATCGCGACCGCGCGATCGTCGAAGCGGCGCGCGAGCATGGCATCGGGCCGTTTCCGCTGTCGGGGTTTTCGCTCCACGCGACGTCGGCGGCCAACGGGCTCGTGCTCGGCTTCGGCAATACGTCGGCCGATGCGTTCGCGCCGATGCTGCGGACCTTGTCGGCGATCGCGCATCGGGTCGCGGGGGATTGAACGACGGCGACGCGAGCAGCGGGTGGTCGGCCAGCACAACGGCCGCGTGATGCCACTGGAAGCAGGGCAGCGACCCGAGGTCCTTGTAATCGGTGATCGCCTCGGTCGCGATCGTGAGAGGGTGGGGATTGCCGAACAGCACATCGCGGAGGCGAGCCGCAAGCGGCCGACGGGCGGTGTGCCGGCCCGCGCGTGAAGTGACGCCGCTTACCGCACGCGCTCCGCGCGAATGATCCGGCGCGCTGCCACCAGGCTCAATGCGAGCAACACCGCGACATACGCGACAACCGCACCCCACGCGCCGTGTTGCCAGAACGTGCCGCCGGCCGAGCCCAGCACGCTCGACCCGAGGTAATAGGCCAGCAGGTACAGCGACGCGGCGTGCCCCTTCGCCGATCCGGCAAGGTGCCCGACCCAGCCGCTCGCGACCGCATGGGCGACGAAGAAGCCGATGGTGATCAGCACGATCCCGACGATGATCGCGACGAGCGAATGCGACAGCGTCAGCGCGAGGCCGGCCGCGAACACGAGAATGCCGCTGACGAGGACGGGCGCGCGCCCGAGACGATCCGCGAGGGCGCCCGCGCTCGACGAGGACACCATCCCGAACAGATAGGCGCCGAAGATCAGCCCGCAGGCGGTCGCGCTCAGGTTGAACGGCGCGGCCGTCAGCCGGAACCCGGCGTAGTTGTACACCGTCACGAACGAGCCCATCACGAGAAAGCCGATCGCGAACACGAACGGAAGCCGCGCGTGATGCAGTTGCGCGTTCCATAGCCGCAGGTGATGGCGCAGCGTCAGGTCGGTTCGCTTCACGAAGCGCCGCGATTGCGGCAGCAGCATCACGAACGCGATCGCCGCGACGAGGTCGACGACGCCGATCGTCAGCATCGCGGTGCGCCACGAGAAGTACTCTTCGAGCGCGCTCATCCCGATCCGCCCGATCATGCCGCCGAACGCGGTGCCGCCGACATAGAGCCCCATCGACAGCCCGAGCCCGTCGGGCGCGATTTCCTCGGCAAGATAGGCCATCGCCACGGCCGGGACGCCGCCGAGCGCGAAACCTTCGAGCGCGCGCCAGATCAGCAGCAGGTTCCAGTTCGGCGAAATCGCCGCCAGCACGTTGAACAGCGCGGCCAGCGTCATCGACGCGAACATCAGCCCGCGCCGCCCGACGCGTTCGGACAGCGCGCCGGCGCACAGGATGGAGACCGCCAGCATCCCGGTCGACAGCGACAGGGACAGCGAGCTCGACGCCGCGCCGAGATGGAACTCGCGCGCGAACGCGGGCAGCAACGGCTGGACGCAATACAGCAACGAGAAGGTGGAAAAGCCGGCCAGGAACAGCGCCAGCGCGATGCGCTTGTAGGCCGCCGAGCCCGGCGACACGCCCGCGGGCAGCGCATCCGGCGGGACGTTCGGAAGGCGAGTCGCGGCGGGCGGAATCGCAGGGGAAGACATGGTTGGCACCCGATGGGCTAGGGAATACCCCGAATTCTTGCGCACGCTCATACATATGTCCAATATATGAAAGAAACCGTAGCGATACGTTTTACGACTGACCTGGAGGCGCGCGTCGCGCTTCCATCCACCCCGGGATCACATCGCGCATGGAACTTCGGCATCTCCGATATTTTCTGGCCGTGGCCGCCACGTCGAACTTCACGAAGGCCGCGGAAACGCTCGGCATGGGGCAGCCGCCGCTGAGCCAGCAGATCAAGGCGCTCGAGAGCGAACTCGGCGTGGAACTGTTCAAGCGGACCGCGCGCGGTGCCGAACTGACCGTTGCCGGCGAGGTGTTCGCGGAAGAGGCGCGGCGCGTGCTCGACGACACCGAGCGCGCGGCGCGGGCGGCAAAACGAGCCGCGCGCGGGGAAATCGGGCAGCTTCGCGTCGGTTTTACCGGCACGGCAGCCTTCAATTCGAAAGTGGCAGACCTGATTCGCCGCTTTCGCGAAGCGTTTCCGGACACGGAGCTGACGTTGCAGGAGGCGACCTCCGGCGTGCTGCTCGAGGCGCTGGAGGCCGGGCGGCTCGATGTCGCGATCGTGCGTCCCGAGCGGCGTATCGCCGATACGTTGCTGGCAGCGGACTGGGACGAGGAGCCGATGTTCGTGGCGTTGCCGGTCGGGCATCGGCTCGCGCGGCGGCGTCGCATCGATCTGGCGGAGCTGGCCGACGAGGCGTTCGTGCAGGTGCCGCGCGAAGCCGGCAGCGCGCTGTTCGACGACATCGTCGCCGCGTGCAATGCCGTCGGGTTTCAACCGCGCATGGCGCAGCCCGCGCCGCAGATCACGTCGGCCGTGACGCTCGTCGCGGCCGGGCTCGGCGTGTCGATCGTGCCGAAGGCGATCACGCAGGTGCAGGTCGCGGGCGTCGTATATCGGCCGGTCGCGGGCAATGGGTTGCGCGCGAGGCTGGCGATCGCGTCACGACGCGATGACCCGTCGGCGGTGGTGCGCAATTTTCTGGCGCTTGCCTGGTAGCGCGGGACGGTGGTGCGCGACGACGGTGCGGGATCTATCGCGGCCGCGCGCATCGCATGCAATTTGCGGTGAATATTCTGATTGACGAACCGCGAAACTTGCCCGGAACGAACGCTGTCGCGGTTTTGCCGCCATTCGACCGCTCGGCATGCGGGTTTCGAATCGTGTATTGCCGAGGCGGCGTGGACTATAAATGGATGCGTGTACCGGCGCCTGCCGGGCGTCCGCGTGTCTCGCGCGGGACGTCGCCGCGACTGCCGGGGGAGGTGCACCGTGGTTCGCCAGACGCTTGCTCGCGCCGTGCTTCGCACCGCGTTGATCGGGGGCGTATTCGCCGGCATTTTGTCGTCGTCGCCGCCAACCCATGCCGGGACCGTGGCGACGCCCGCCACACCGCCTGTCATGAAGGGCAGGCCCGCCGCCCGGGCTTACTCGACGCCGGTCGACTTTCCGGCGATCGTTGACCGCTACGGCCCGGCGGTCGTGACCATCATGACCGCCGCGCCCGACCAGCAGGCCGGCGGGCCGTCCTTCGCGATTCTCGAACCCGACGATCCGCTTGCCGGGTTCTTCCGCCGCGGCGCGCCGCCTCCACCGCCGCCTCCACCCATGCCCGGGCAGGGCCCGCAGGCGCCATTGCCCGATACGTCGCCGCGCGCGATCGCGGGCAGCGGCTCGGGCTTCATCGTCAGCGCCGACGGGCTGATCCTGACGTCCGCGCATGTCGTTGCCGACGCGACCGACGTCACGGTGCGACTGGCCGATCATCGTGACCTGAAGGCGACAGTGCTGGCCGTCGATCCGCAGAGCGACGTCGCGGTGCTGCGCGTCGACGCGACGAAGCTGCCGGTCGTGCGCATCGGCGATTCGGCGCGGGTGCGCGCCGGCGAACCGGTGATGACGATCGGCGCGCCTGAAGGCTCGGGCAACACGGTCACGGCCGGCATCGTCAGCGCGACGGCGCATCCGCTGCCGGACGGCACCGCGTTTCCGTTTTTCCAGACCGACATCGCGGTGAATCCCGACAACTCGGGCGGTCCCGTGTTCAACCGCGCGGGCGAGGTGATCGGCATCGCGGTGCAGGTCTACACCGGCGCCGACCGCTACGCGAGCACGACGTTCGCGATCCCGATCGCGTTCGCCATGAAGGTGCGTGCGCAAGCACAGGCGCAGATGCGGACCAACGCGCAGGCGCAGCGCGCGTCGTCGGGCAACGCGCTGGGCGTCGACGTTCAGGATGTCGGCGCCGGGTTGGCCGCCGCGTTCGGTCTGCCGCGTCCGATGGGCGCGCTCGTCAACGGCGTCGATCCCGGCTCGCCGGCCGCCGCGGCCGGCGTGAAGCCCGGCGACGTGATCGTGCAGTTCGGCGACAAGCAGATCGGCCAGTCTACCGAGCTGAACGACCTGGCCGCCGCGTTGCCGCCTGGCGGGAAGGCGCCGCTGCGGCTGATCCGCAATCGCACGTCGATGCGGCTGACGGTCACGGGAGCGGCGGCCGGTGACGCGATCGACAACGCGGCTTACAACTCGACCTACAACGCGCCCGCGACGGGCAGCGCAGGCACGGTCGGTGCTGCCGGCGCCGCCGGCGTGGCGATGGCCGCCGCACGGCCGGCTGATGGCGGCGATCGGCTCGGGCTGACGATGCATCCGCTGAGCGATGCCGAGCGGCGTTCGACCGGGCTCGCGGTCGGGATGATGGTGGATGCGGTGCACGGGCCGGCCGCGCGCGCGGGCATCCGTCCGGGTGATGTCGTGCTGGAACTGAACGATACGCTGCTCGAAACGCCGGAAGACGTGCCGGCGCTCGAAGCGAGCGGCGGCGTGATCGCGGTGCTGATCCAGCGCGAGAACGCGCGCAAGTTCGTGTCCGTGCGGGCGCGGTAGGGCGTTGACGGGAGCGGGGGCGTGCGCCTACCATCGTCCGACATCGCTGCCCGTGATTCGGGCATTCAGGAGCCATCCGGCATGAAAGCGGCAAACTTCATCGTGGTAGTACGCAAGCGCAGGGTCCGGTAGCGGCACCGCGCCGGCACCCATGCGCCCCCGACTTGCTCGGGGGTTTTTTTTGCATTGCGCACGGCCACGCGGCGCGTGCGAGGAGGGCATCCGCTTGCAATCGAACCTGCCGATCGCTTCCGAACCGGCTTCGCCCCGACACGCGACGCTGATCCTGTTGTGCGCGTTCTCCGTGCTGCCGTTGAGCATGTTGCTGCCGTCGCTGCCTGCGATCGCGCGCGACCTGCGCGCCGACTACGGGCTCGTCGCGCTCGCGCTCGGCGGATACGCGGCGGTTGCCGCATCGCTCGAGTTCGTGATGGGGCCGTTGTCGGACCGGTTCGGGCGACGGCCGATCATGCTGGCGAGCCTCGGTGTCTTCACGCTCGGGTCGCTGGGCTGCGCGATGGCGACCGATATCCGCATGTTCCTCGCGTGCCGGCTGATGCAGGCGGCGATCACGTCGGTCTATCCGGTGTCGATGGCGACGCTGCGTGACACCGCCGGCGGCGAACGCGCGGCGAGCCGCATCGGCTATGCGGCGATGGCGGCCGCGTTCGCGCCGATGATCGGCCCGACGCTCGGCGGCGCGCTCGATCAGACGGTCGGCTGGCGGTCGAGCTTCTGGCTGCTCGGCGCGGCGGGTATCGCGCTGCTCGGCTGGTGCGGGTTCGATCTCGCGGAGACCCATACGAAGCGCGCCATGACTCTTGCGCATCAGCTTCGCGCGTATCCGGCGCTGCTGCGTGCGCGCCGCTTCTGGGCGTATGCGCTTTGCATGGCATTTTCGACCGGCGCGTTCTACGCGTTCCTGGCCGGCGCGCCGCTCGCCGCGCAAGCGAAGTTCGGCATCCCGCCGGCGGAAGTTGGCTTGTACATGGGAACGATCACGGCCGGCTTCGTGTGCGGCAGCTTTCTGGCCGCGCGTCACGCGCACCGCTATCCGCTCGCCGCGACGATCCTGTACGCACGCGTGGTCGCCTGCATGGGACCGGTGATCGGGCTCGCGCTGTTTTTTGGCGGTGCGACGCATGCGATCGCATGGTTCGGGCCGTGCGTGCTGATCGGCGTCGGCAACGGGCTGTCGAATCCCGGTGCGCATGCCGGCGCGATGTCGGTGCGGCCGGACCTGGCCGGTAGCGCATCGGGGCTGGTCGGGGCGATGACGATCGCGGGCGGAGCTGCACTGTCGTCGCTGACGGGCGCGGTGCTGACCGTCGGCAACGCGGGTTATGCGCCTTTGGCCGTGATGTTGCTGTCCGCGGCAATCGCGTTGGCGGCGGCCGGGTGCATCCGAATCTTCGACGCACGCGAACAGGATGCGTGATCGACCGCAGGCATGAAGGGGCCTGCCGATCCGGCGCGATGGCTTCGCCGCCCGGATCGGCAGGGATCGACGCGACGGCCGTCGGATGGACGTCGCGTTGCGTGGCCCTGGAGTTCCCGTTACGGCTTCGCCCCCATTACGAACTCGAACGCCGCCACCCCATCGACGCCGCCCGTCACGCGATCGCCCGGCTGCAGCGCGCCGACGCCCGCCGGCGTGCCGGTGAAGATCAGGTCGCCGGCCTTCAGCTCGACGGAGCGCGACACGTACGCGATCACGTCCGGCACGGCCCAGATCATGTCGGCGAGATCGCCTTGCTGGCGCGTTTCACCGTTCACCGCGAGCCAGATCCGCCCGCTTGCCGGATGGCCGGTGACGCTCGCCGAGCGCAGCGCGGTCACGGGGCCCGACGCGTCGAAGCCCTTCGCCCAGTCCCATGGCCGGCTCAGTTTCTTTGCCTCGGCCTGCAGGTCGCGGCGCGTGAGGTCGACGCCGACGCCGTAACCCCACACGTGCGATAGCGCATCGGCCGGGTCGATCGACCGGCCGTCCTTGCCGATCGCGACGACCAGCTCGATTTCGTGATGCAGGTCGCTGGTCAGCGGCGGATACGGGATGGTGCCGCCGGCCGGGACGATCGCGTCGGCCGGCTTCGTGAAGAAGAAGGGCGGTTCGCGGTCGGGATCGGCGCCCATTTCGCGCGCGTGATCGGCGTAGTTGCGGCCGACGCAGAACACGCGGCGCACCGGAAAGCGCGCGGACGACTGATCGACTTCGACGGAAGGACGCTCGGAAGCGTCGATGACGTATGCGGACATCGGATGGCCTCGTTCGATGGAAAGACGGATGCCGCCGCCCGCGCAGTGCGCCGCGGACCGGCATGCATGGAACGATACCCGACGCATGCGCGCCCGGATGCGACGCAACTGCGTTTTAACCGGACAAATCTACGCGTCGCCGGCCGCCGGCGCCGCGTCGGCGTCCGGCAACGCGGCGTTGGCGTCCCGGTACGCCTTCGGCGACACGCCGACCCGCGCGCGGAAGCGCCGCGCGAAATACCCTTCGTCGCGGAAGCCGACCGAGCGCGCGATGTCCGCGATGCGGCGGCTCGTATGCGCGAGCAGCGATTGCGCGAGCGCGATCCGGCGCTCGGTCACGAGATCGGTGAAGGTGCTGCCGGTTTCCTTGCGCACCAGGTGCGCGAGGTAGTTCGGCGACAGGAACGCGGCCTCGGCGGTGGCCGCGAGCGTCAGGTCCTCGCGGGTCAGGTTCGCGCGCACGTGGCGCAGCACGCGCGCGAGTGCGTCGCGCCGGCCCGCGCGCTGGGCGCCGCGCTGCGCGAGCTTGTCGAGTGCGCCCGCGTACTGCGTGCAGACGAGCCCGATCAACTGCAGCAGGTAGCCGCGCAGCAGCGTGGTCGAGCCGAACGTGCGCACGCGATCGGCGTCGAGCATGCAGAGCGCGAGGCGGCGCGCCTCGTCGAACGCGTCGCCGGTCAGGATGAAGTCGAGATGTTCCTGGAAGCGGAACGGCGTCAGCTCGGGAAAGCGGTGCGCGGGAACGTCCTCGAGATCGAGCGGATCGACGTCGAGATCGGCGCGCAGGAACGCCTGGCTGAAGTTGATCACGATGAAGTGTGCGCCGTCCGGATGCGGAATCAGGTGCTCGCGGTGCGGCAGCACGAACGCGAGCGCGCCGCGCGGAAACGGCCGCGTGACGCCGCCGATCCGCTGCTCGGTGTCGCCGCCGAGGTTGAACTGGATCTGGAAATACGCGTGACGGTGCGGCTCGGTGATCGCCTGGCGCGACGCCTGGTCGCGGATGTAGAAATCGAGCCGGTCGCTGC
The DNA here is from genome assembly GCF_011753085.1 of Burkholderia sp. Tr-862. Taxonomy (NCBI): domain Bacteria; kingdom Pseudomonadati; phylum Pseudomonadota; class Betaproteobacteria; order Burkholderiales; family Burkholderiaceae; genus Burkholderia; species Burkholderia sp. Tr-862. Next base: position 2,071 of record NZ_VWWG01000154.1, on the reverse strand, counting down.
GTTCGGGCATCCCGTACAGGCGCGGCGGGGCGGTGGAGGGCATGAAGGATTCTGCTGGTCGTGACGCGGTTGAGCCGCGATGGTACAGCGAACCGCGCGCGGCCGGAATGCGCCGGTCGATCCGCGCGGGCCGGTCGGGTGGGCGAGGCGCTCCGCGCGGCGACGGCGAATTACGTAGCCGGATGAAAGCCGAGGTAGCGGCAGCGGGTGCCGGCCTCGTCATTTGCGAGCCGGCTGGAGGCGCCGACCGAGCGGAGCGTGTCGGCCGTCGCGGCGCGATTCGTCAGCAGCGTCCACGCCGGAGTCGCGCGATCGCTGGCCACCACCTCCGCCGCCGTGTACGGATCGGGCAGCGCGCTCAGTTCGCGCAGCAATCTGTCGGCGGGCGGCGCATGAATCGCGAAGCCTTCGTTCGCGACGGCCGCGGCATCGATGCCGAGCGCCGCGCACAGTCGCGCGCGCAGCGGCGCCTCCGCCGCGCTTGCTTCCCGCGAGCGCGCGATGTTCTCGCGCGTTTGCACATCGACGATCATGCCGTGGCGGGCGAGCGGCGCGTGCTGCCAGGCGTCGGTTGGGCACTGCTTGCCGTCCGGCATCAGCGGCACGAACGGGTTGACCTCGGCCGGGTAGATCCGGCATACCAGCGGTCGTTCGTCGTAGATGCCGCAGCGCAGGTCGTCGCGCAGGTTCGGGCACGGCCCCGCATGCGACGCGGTGAGCATGGCGGTGACACGTATCGGCAGCGTGCCGCTGAGCGCGGGCGACGAACGTGCCCGCTTGTACGCGGCGAACGCGTCGTCGGCGGCCGGTTCGACGGGCCATGGCATGGCGTCGCACAGCAGCTCCACGTGGCCGCCGCGCCGTAGCCATGCAGCGGCCTCGGCGATGGTCAGCGGAATGCGCAGGTCGTGGCAGCAGCGGCCGCAGCCGGTGCATGAAAAGTCGATGTCGTTCTGATTCATGTCGATGGGAAGCGCGGTGCGGGCGGCTGCCGTCAGGCCGCCACCAGCGGCGCGACGCGTCGGCGCAGCTCGGGCACGACCTCGGCGTCGAACCACGGATGATGTTTGAACCACGCCTGGTTGCGCGGCGACGGATGCGGCAGCGGCAGCACGTCGGGGCCGTAGTCGCGCCACGCCTGCACGGTGTCGGTCAGCGTCGCCTTGCGCGTGTCGCGCAGGAAATGCCGCTGCGCGTACTGGCCGATCAGCAGCGTCAGCCGGATCGACGGCAGTTCGGCGATCAGCCGGTCGATCCACAGTTGCGCGCATTCGGGGCGCGGCGGGTTGTCTCCGCTCGCGCCGCGGCCCGGATAGCAGAAGCCCATCGGCACGATCGCGAAGCGCGTCTCGTCGTAGAAGATGCCGGCGTCGACGCTCAGCCAGTCGCGCAGCCGCTTGCCGCTCGCATCGTCCCACGGGATCCCGCTCGCATGGACGCGGGCGCCGGGCGCCTGCCCGACGATCAGGATGCGCGCGTCGCGATGGGCGCGCACGACGGGACGCGGGCCGAGCGGCAGGTCGGCTTCGCAGGCGCGGCACGCGCGGATTTCAGTGAGCAGCACGTCGAGCGGCGTGCGCGTTCGTTTCGGCATCGATTCTGAACGGGGACGGACGGGGCGGCACGGATACCTGGGCGTCCGGGCGGCGCGGGGGCCTGGGCCGCCCGGCGCATCGCGTCAGGCGTTCCGCAAGGCGCGGCATCGCGCGGTGCGTCGGACCTGCGGCCCCGTGATGCCGGCATCCCGCGTATCGGGATCACGCGCCCGCTGAACCGCCTTCGGCGACCGCAGCATCATACAACGCCGTCTGCGCGATCGCCGCGGCGATCCCTGCGTCGTCGTGCGTGCCGTCGAGCATGCCCCAGCGCCGGTATTGCGACAGGAACCACTGGCCGTCGCGCGGATCCGGCCGGTTCACGGCGCCGCCGTCGTGGAAGCGGATCGGCAGCGGCGGCTGCGCGAACGGCCCCGCGCCGTAGTCGCCGAGCAGGCGCGGCGCGATCAGCCGGGCCGGCACGCCGAGCGCGTCGGGCGACGCGAGCCAGCCGGCCGCCTCGCGGCGGTGCGCAG
>NZ_VWWG01000153.1:0-14780 GCF_011753085.1 Burkholderia sp. Tr-862 | reverse complement strand
CACCGTGCCGCGACGCGCCCGCGCATCGAATCCCGACGACAGCAGCTCACCCGACACGGTGCAGGACGCGCCACGGTCATCAACGAACACGCTGAATCGTTCATCGATCAGGTCCATCAGCAACAAACCGAGACCGCCCGCGGCGCCGGCACCGGCCAGGTCGCGGCCGCGCCGGTCGAGCGCCGCCTCGAGCACGTCGGCAAAGTGGCCGAGCGCGGCGTCGAGGGTCGCGACTTGCTCGGGCGCCACGCCCTTTTGCGGACCGAACACCGCCGTCGCGCCATGCGCGCCCGTCAGCGGATTGTCGACGTCGGACATGCCGATGAATTCCGCTTCCTTCAGGCGCGGATCGAGCCCCGACGCGTCGATCCGCGCGATGTCGGCGAGCCGCGCGGGGACGGGTTCGACCGGCTGGCCGGCCGCGTCGAAGCATTGCAGGCCGAGGCCCGCGAGCAACCCTGCGCCCGCGTCGTTGGTGCTGCTGCCGCCGAGCGCGACGAAGAAGCGGCGCACGCCTTCGTCGAGCAGCGTGCGGATCGCTTCGCCCATCCCGCGCGTGCTGCGCGCGTCGACCGGCACGCTCATGCCGACCGCGTCGGTGATGCCGACGATCTCGGCCGTCTCCACGATCGCGGTGCGCGCGTCGATCACGCCGACCGCCGCGTCGCGTGCCGCGAGCGACGCGCCGGCCACCCGGAGCGTACGCCGCGTGCCGCCGCCTGCCAGCATCGCATCGAGCGTGCCTTCGCCGCCGTCGGCCATCGGGCAGCAGCGCACGACCGCGTCGGGCCGGGCACGGCGGATGCCGGTGGCGATCGCGTCCGCGACCTGCTCGGCGGAAAGCGAGCCTTTGAACGAATCGGGCGCGATGACGACGACAGGCGCGGACGGGTGGTGCGGCATGGTGTCTCCGGGAAGCGTAATTGGTGTGAAAAATGGGGCGGCGACGGTGGCGCACCCTCAATCGGAGCTTACAGGATGGCGGGCACGCGGTGGATACGGCGTTCGGCATAGCGACAATCCGCGCGCATTGCCGTGCACGGGCGCGGGCGGCACGCGGGTGCGCACCCCTGTCATGCGGATCTGGCGGTACGAGGAAAATTGTTTGCTAGAATAGTCGATTCTTCCGGCCAAAGCCGTGCTCCGAGCCGCTTGCGCTAGCCATTCGGCGCGTGCAGGGATGGCGTGGCGCTCCGGCGCGGCGTGTGCATGTGATGTACATCTCGCCGCAGGCAGGCACGGCAAGGAAAACCCGATTCGCTCGAATAATTTTAGGACGATTGAAGCCATGGCTAACGTTGTTGAGAACCTCGGCAAGCTTGAACGCCGCGTGACGATTTCCCTGCCGAAAGACACCGTGCAGAAGGAAATCGACGCCCGTATCCAGAAACTCGCGAAGAACGTTCGCATGCCGGGTTTCCGCCCGGGCAAGGTGCCGCTGAAGATGGTCGCCCAGCAGTACTCGGGTCAGGTCGAAGCGGAAGTGCTGAGCGACAAGATCGGCCAGGAATTCTTCACGATCAGCCGCGCGGAAAACCTGCGCGTGGCCGGCCAGCCGAGCTTCGAGCCGAAGCAGGAGCAGGCCGAGGATGCATACGCGTTCGACGCGACGTTCGAGGTCTACCCGGAAGTGAAGATCGGCGACCTGGCGACGGCTGAAGTCGAGCGCTCGACGACGTCGATCGGCGACGCCGAAATCGACCGCACGCTGGACATCCTGCGCAAGCAGCGCGTGCACTTCCACGCTCGCGGCGAAGCCGGCGAGCACGGCGACGGCGGCGCGGACACCGCGGCGAAGAACGGCGACCGCGTGACGGTCGACTTCGTCGGCAAGATCGACGACGTCGCGTTCCAGGGCGGCACGGCCGAAGACTTCCCGTTCGTGCTCGGCGAAGGCCGCATGCTGCCGGAATTCGAAACGGCGGCGCTCGGCCTGAAGGTCGGCGAAGCGCGTACGTTCGACCTCAAGTTCCCGGACGATTACCACGGCAAGGACGTGGCGGGCAAGACGGCGCAATTCACGGTCACGATGAAGAAGATCGAGTGGCCGCACCTGCCGGAAATCGACGCCGAATTCGCGAAGTCGCTTGGCATCGAAGACGGCGACCTGACGAAGATGCGCGCCGAGATCAAGGAAAACCTCGAGCGTGAAGCGAAGCGCCGCACGCAGTCGATCGTCAAGAACCAGGTGATGGACGCGCTGCTGAAGATTTCCGAACTCGACGTGCCGAAGGCGCTGATCGAGCAGGACCAGCAACGCCTCGTCGAAATGGCTCGCCAGGATCTGGCGCAGCGCGGCGTGCCGAACGCGAAGGACGCACCGATCCCGGCCGAGATGTTCGCCGAGCAGGCAGAGCGTCGCGTGAAGCTGGGCCTCGTGCTGGCCGAGCTGGTGAAGTCGAACGGCCTCGAAGCGAAGCCGGAACAGATCCGTGCGGAAGTCGACGAGTTCGCGAAGAGCTACGAAGACCCGAAGGAAGTGGTCCGCTGGTATTATTCCAACCAGCAGCGCCTCGCCGAGATGGAAGCGTTCGTCGTTGAAAGCAACGTCGTCGACTTCGTGCTGGGCAAGGCAAAGGTGACGGACAAGGAAGTGAGCTTCGAGGCACTCGCGAGCGCATCGGCGCAAGCGTAAGTGTCGCTCTAGCGGCGTGCCGGCTGTCGGAGCGACGGCCTGCACGCCGTTTTTACGTCAAGCGCACGGTTGCCATTAATATGGCGATTGAGCGGGCGGCTTCCTTCCGTTCAATTTTCCATTCGAACAAGGTTCATTGAATGATCACTCGCGCTGAATTGCTGGACATGCTTGCTTCGAACGCGCCGCAGGGTTTCGAGGCGCAAGCGCTGGGGCTGGTGCCGATCGTCGTCGAAACGAGCGGCCGCGGCGAGCGTTCGTACGATATTTATTCGCGTCTCCTGAAGGAGCGCCTGGTGTTCATGGTCGGCGAAGTGAACGACCAGACCGCCAACCTCGTGGTCGCGCAATTGCTGTTCCTCGAGAGCGAGAATCCCGACAAGGACATCAGCCTCTACATCAACAGCCCGGGCGGCTCGGTGTCGGCCGGCATGGCGATCTACGACACGATGCAGTTCATCAAGCCGGATGTGTCGACCCTCTGCATGGGCCTCGCGGCCAGCATGGGCGCGTTCCTGCTCGCATCGGGCGCGAAGGGCAAGCGTTTCGCGCTGCCGAACTCGCGCGTGATGATTCACCAGCCGCTCGGCGGCGCACGCGGCCAGGCGTCCGATATCGAGATCCAGGCACGCGAAATCCTCTACCTGAAGGAACGGCTGAACAACCTGCTCGCGCAACATACGGGCCAGGACGTCGAGCGCATCGCGCGCGACACCGACCGTGATAACTTCATGTCGAGCGAGGACGCGAAGGCGTACGGGCTGATCGACCAGGTGCTGCTGAAGCGCCCCTGAATTTAAGTGGGGTGCCGCCCCGATTGGGGCGGCGCCCCCTGCAACGTCCCGAGTGCCTTGAGCATCTGCGGCAAGCGCATCCAGCCGGCTCCGGTCGCGCCCTAGGCGCGGCGTTCGGAGCATTCGGCGTATCATGTCATTTACCTGTCCGGAGGCTCTACATTCATGGCGGACAAAAAAGGTTCGAACAGCGAGAAGCTGTTGTATTGCTCGTTCTGCGGAAAGAGCCAGCATGAGGTAAAGAAACTCATTGCCGGCCCGTCGGTATTCATCTGCGATGAATGCATCGACCTCTGCAACGAGATCATTCGCGACGAGGCGGCTGCCGCCGGCGTCGAGGCCAGCCTGTCCCGGTCGGATCTGCCGAGCCCGCAGGAAATTCGCGACATCCTCGATCAGTACGTGATCGGGCAGGAACGCGCGAAGAAGATCCTCGCGGTGGCCGTGTACAACCACTACAAGCGCCTGAAGCATCTCGACAAGAAGGACGACGTCGAGCTGTCGAAGAGCAACATCCTGCTGATCGGCCCGACGGGCTCCGGCAAGACGCTGCTCGCGCAGACGCTCGCGCGGTTGCTGAACGTGCCGTTCGTGATCGCCGATGCGACGACGCTGACCGAAGCCGGCTACGTCGGCGAGGACGTCGAGAACATCATCCAGAAGCTGTTGCAGAATTGCAACTACGAGGTCGACAAGGCCCAGCGCGGGATCGTCTACATCGACGAAATCGACAAGATCAGCCGCAAGTCGGACAACCCGTCGATCACGCGCGACGTGTCGGGCGAGGGCGTCCAGCAGGCGCTGCTGAAGCTCGTCGAAGGCACGATGGCGTCGGTGCCGCCGCAGGGTGGCCGCAAGCATCCGAACCAGGATTTCATTCAGGTCGACACGACCAACATCCTGTTCATTTGCGGCGGCGCGTTCGACGGTCTCGAGAAAGTGATCACCGATCGCACGGAAAAGACGGGCATCGGCTTTGGCGCGACGGTCAAGAGCAAGCAGGAACGCGACGCGGGCGAAGTGCTGCGCGAGACGGAACCGGAAGACCTGATCAAATTCGGTCTGATCCCCGAATTGATCGGCCGCCTGCCGGTGGTCGCGACGCTCGGCAAGCTCGATGAAGCCGCGCTGATGAAGATCCTTGTCGAGCCGAAGAATGCGCTCGTCAAGCAGTATCACAAGCTGTTCGCGATGGAGCGCGTCGAGCTGGAAATCCGGCCGGGCGCGTTGCAGGCAGTCGCCCGCAAGGCGATCCGCCGCAAGACCGGCGCGCGCGGATTGCGTTCGATCATCGAACAGGCATTGCTCGACGTGATGTACGAGCTGCCGGCGATGAAAGGGGTCAGCAAGGTCATCATCGACGAGAACGTGATCGATGGCGACGGCAAACCCCTGCTGATCTATGAGGACACGCCGAAAGTGGCGGGTTCGAACTGACCGGCTTGACGACGATGTTCTGCGAAAAAGGCCGTTCATGAGTCCGTGGGCGGCTTTTTTTCGTTTATCTTGTGGGTAACTCTGACTCGACACGCGGTGGTTACTTTCTTACCGAATATTTCCCGCACTTGAAGGCTTGCAATTCGTTGTGGCGGCCTCAATTACCGAACAATTGATTCCACTCATGGGGAAATGAAATGTCAGGCACCCAACTTCTCCCGCCGGAACGCATCACGCTCCCGCTGCTGCCGCTGCGGGACGTCGTCGTTTTCCCGCACATGGTGATTCCGCTCTTCGTGGGCCGGCCGAAATCGATCAAGGCCCTCGAAGCAGCGATGGAAGGCGGCAAGCACATCATGCTCGTCGCCCAGAAAACCGCGGCCAAGGACGAACCGACCGAAAAGGACATGTACGAGGTCGGTTGTATCGCCAACATCCTGCAGATGCTGAAGCTGCCGGACGGCACCGTGAAGGTGCTCGTCGAGGGTCTGCAGCGTGCGAAGGCGTTGTCGATCGAAGAACAGGAGACGCAGTTCTCCTGCGACGTGATGCCGCTCGAGCCCGATCACGCCGACAGCGCGGAAACGGAAGCGCTGCGCCGCGCGATCGTGTCGCAGTTCGACCAGTACGTGAAGCTGAACAAGAAGATCCCGCCGGAGATTCTCACGTCGCTGTCGGGCATCGATGAAGCCGGTCGCCTCGCGGACATGATCGCCGAGCGTCTGCCGCTGAAGCTCGACCAGAAGCAGCACATCCTCGAGATGTTCCCGGTCATCGAGCGCCTCGAGCACCTGCTCGCGCAGCTCGAAGCCGAGATCGACATCCTGCAGGTCGAAAAGCGCATCCGCGGGCGCGTGAAGCGCCAGATGGAAAAGAGCCAGCGCGAGTACTACCTGAACGAACAGGTCAAGGCGATCCAGAAGGAACTGGGCGAAGGCGAGGAAGGTGCGGATCTCGAGGAACTCGAGAAGCGCATCAACGCCGCGCGCATGCCGAAGGAAGCGAAGAAGAAGGCCGACGCCGAGCTCAAGAAGCTGAAGCTGATGTCGCCGATGTCGGCGGAAGCGACCGTCGTGCGCAACTACATCGACACGCTGATCGGCCTGCCGTGGCGCAAGAAGAGCAAGGTCAATAACGATCTGTCGAACGCCGAGCAGGTGCTCGACGAGGATCACTTCGGCCTCGAGAAGGTGAAGGAACGCATCCTCGAGTACCTCGCGGTGCAACAGCGCGTGGACAAGGTCAAGGCGCCGATCCTGTGCCTCGTCGGGCCCCCGGGCGTCGGCAAGACCTCGCTCGGCCAGTCGATCGCGCGTGCGACGAACCGCAAGTTCGTCCGGATGGCGCTCGGCGGCGTGCGTGACGAAGCCGAGATCCGCGGTCACCGCCGGACGTACATCGGCTCGATGCCGGGCAAGATCCTGCAAAGCCTCGCGAAGGTCGGCGTGCGCAATCCGCTTTTCCTGCTCGACGAAGTCGACAAGATGGGCATGGATTTCCGCGGCGATCCGTCGTCGGCGCTGCTCGAAGTGCTCGATCCGGAACAGAACCACACGTTCGCTGACCACTACATCGAAGTCGACTTCGACCTGTCGGACGTGATGTTCGTCGCGACGTCGAACTCGCTGAACATCCCGCCGCCGCTGCTCGACCGGATGGAAGTGATCCGTCTGTCGGGCTACACGGAAGACGAGAAGGTCAGCATCGCGCAGCGTTACCTGCTGCCGAAGCAGAAGAAGAACAACGGGCTGAAGGACGGCGAGGTCGACGTCACCGAACAGGCGATCCGCGACATCATCCGCTACTACACGCGCGAAGCCGGTGTGCGTTCGCTCGAGCGGGAAGTGTCGAAGATCTGCCGCAAGGTCGTGAAGATGCTGCTGTTGAAGAAGGCATCGGGCGCGATCAAGGTCGACGGCGAGAACCTCGATACGTTCCTCGGCGTGCGCAAGTACGACTTCGGCCTCGCGGCGAAGGAAAACCAGGTCGGTCAGGTGACGGGCCTCGCGTGGACGGAAGTCGGCGGCGACCTGCTGACGATCGAAGCCGCGGTGATGCCGGGCAAGGGCAACGTGATTCGCACGGGCTCGCTCGGCGACGTGATGAAGGAGTCGGTCGAGGCTGCGCGTTCGGTCGTGCGCTCGCGTTCGCGGCGTCTGGGCATCAAGGACGAAGCGTTCGAGAAGCAGGACATCCACATCCACGTGCCGGAAGGTGCGACGCCGAAGGACGGTCCGTCGGCCGGCGGTGCGATGACGACCGCGCTGGTGTCGGTGCTGACGGGGATTCCCGTGCGTGCCGATGTCGCGATGACGGGCGAGATCACGCTGCGTGGCGAAGTGCTGCCGATCGGCGGGCTGAAGGAAAAGCTGCTGGCTGCGCATCGCGGCGGCATCAAGCTCGTGCTGATTCCGGAAGAGAACGTGAAGGACCTCGCGGACATTCCGGACAACGTGAAGAACGCGATCGAGATCGTGCCGGTCCGCTGGATCGACAAGGTGCTCGAGCTTGCGCTCGAACGTACGCCGACCCCGCTGCCGCCGGAAGAAGAGGCGAAGGCTGCGGCGCCGGTTGGCGAGGCGGCGAAGGATGCCGGCTCGACGGAAGTCGTCAAGCACTGAGAAGCTGAACACCGTCACTGACGGTTGTTCACGAAACCCGCGGCGTGTCCGCGGGTTTTTTTATGCGCGTCGGCATCGCGTACGTGCGCGTTGAAAGATGCGCGTTGAAAAAAATTCACGTGCGGGCTTGGCAAAAGGATCGGGGATGAATTAAACTCGCAGGCTCGCTGGTTGTTGATGCCGAAACGCAGATCGCAGCCAGAACGAATCGGAAACGGGTGCTTAGCTCAGCTGGTAGAGCGGCGCCCTTACAAGGCGTAGGTCGGGGGTTCGAACCCCTCAGCACCCACCAGTTTCCCGATTCAGCCAGACCAAGGAGCGGTAGTTCAGTCGGTTAGAATACCGGCCTGTCACGCCGGGGGTCGCGGGTTCGAGTCCCGTCCGCTCCGCCAGAAAATGAGAAAGCCCGCCTTGTGCGGGCTTTTTCATTTGTGTTTCCATTCGTGCCCGCTTGCGGGCGCGTGACTGCGGAGTGGAGGAAGCCGCCTGCGCGGCTTCCGGCGGGACTCGAAGGGCTGCGCGTGCACGCGCAGCCGCGGCCTGCGGGGTGTAGGCGAGTCCCGTCCGCTCCGCCAGAAAATGAAAGAAGCCCGCCTTGTGCGGGCTTTTTCATTTGCATCGCCGGCCGCGCCCGTTCGTTGCGCACCTGCTTTTCTCCCGTGCCACCCCGTATGTTGTAATATCGGACGTTTTGTCCAATTTTCCCGTCACGCATGCTCGATTTCTTCCGTAATCACCAGCGCCTGATGATGGCGCTCCTGCTCCTGATCGTGTTACCGGGGCTGGGTTTCGTCGGAATCCAAGGTTTCCGCGGCTTCTTCGACGACAGCGCGAACGTCGCGGCGATCAACGGGCACAAGATCACGCGGGTCGAATTCGACGGCGCGTTCCGCCAGCAGATCGACCAGGCGCGCCAGGCGCTCGGTGGGCAGTTCGACATCAAGGCATTCGACACGCCGGAACATCGCAAGCAGGTGCTCGACGGCCTGATCCAGCAACGCGTGCTGGCCGACGAGACGCAACGCCTGCACCTGACCGCATCCGACAACGCCGTGCGCGACGCGCTGATGAGCGACCCGATGATCGCGTCGCTGAAGAAACCCGACGGTTCGATCGACGTCGAGCGCTATGCGCAGCTGCTGTCGTTCCAAGGGATGACGCCCGAGCAGTATCAGGAGCGCGTGCGCTACAGCCTCGCATTGCAGCAGATTCCGGCTAGCATCGTGGCGAGCGCATTCACCCCGAAGGGCCCGGCGCAACGCCTGTCGGAGCTGGCCGCGCAGCAGCGCGAAGTGCAGGCGCTCGTGCTGAAGACGAGCGACTACGCGGCGAAGGTGCAGCCGACCGACGCGCAGCTCACCGCGTACTATGACGCGCACAAGCAGAGCTTCGCGACGCCGGAAACGGCGACGATCCAGTATCTCGTCTATTCGCCGGCCGCGGCCGCCGCGAGCGCACAGCCGAACGATGCGGACATCAAGAAGTTCTACGACGACAACCCGACGCACTTCCGCTCGGAAGCGCAGGTACGCGTGAGCCACATCTTCATCGCCGCGGCGAGCGACGCGAGCGCTGCCGACAAGGCGGCCGCGAAGGCGAAGGCCGAACAGTTGCTGGCCGACGTGAAGGCGCATCCGGACCAGTTCGCGCAGATCGCGCAGAAGAACTCGCAGGATGCACCGTCGGCAGCGAAGGGCGGCGATCTCGGCTTCATCACGCGCGGCTCGACGGCGGGCGGCAAGGCGTTCGACGATGCCGCATTCGCGCTGAAGCAGGGCGACGTCAGCGGTGTCGTGCAGTCGGATCTCGGCTTCCACATCCTGAAGGCGACGGAAGTCAAGCCGTCGGTGGTCAAGCCGTTCGCCGACGTGAAGGACCAGATCGCGGTGCAGTTGAAGCAGCAGTATGCAGCGAAGGCATTCACGGACAACGCGGAAGGCTTCACGTCGACCGTGTATGAAAAGGCGAAGACGCTGCAGCCGGCCGCCGACAAGTACAAGCTGACGATCCAGACGGCCACCGTCATGCCGACGCCGAATCCGCAACTGCCGCCGACGAGCCCGCTGAACAATCCGAAGTTCCTCGCTGCCGTGTTCGCGAGCGACTCGGTGAAGAGCCAGAACAACACGCAGGCGATCGACGTGGGCAACAACACGCTGATCTCGGCGCGCGTGACCGATTACAAGCCGGCTGCCGTGCCGGCGCTCGACACGATCAAGGACGCGGTGCGTCAGAAGGTCGTCGCCGAGCAGGCCGCGGAACTTGCGAAGAAGGACGGCGCGGCGAAGCTGGCCGAGCTGCAGAAGTCGAAATCGGCAGATGGCTTCACGGCCGTGCAGAAGGTGTCGCGCATGCAATCGCAAGGCCTGACGCCGGCGGCACTGAGCGCCGTCTACAAGGTCGATGCGAAGACGCTGCCGGCCTACGTCGGCGTCGATCTCGGTGCGGACGGCTACGCGATCTATCGCGTGAACGCGGTGATCCCGGGCACGGCCGTCGATCCGCAGCAGCTCGCGGCCGCGCAGCAGCAGATGGCGCAGGTCGAAGCGCAAAGCGAAGGCGAAGCGTATCTCGCCGCGCTGCGCGACCGCTCGAAGGTGAAGCTGTACGGCACCACGCCGAGCCAGTCGCAGGACAGCGGCAACTGAGCGAAGCGCCGTTCACGGTTTCGCACGCAACAACAGAAAGCCCCGCTTCGAGCGGGGCTTTCTGTTTTCCGGCAACGGCGAACCGTCAGGTCAGCCGCGCGGTTTGCCGAGTAGTGGTTTCAGCGCCGGCCAGACGTTGTCGAGCAGGATGCCCTGCGCCTGCTGCGCGGGGTGCATCTGGTCCGACTGGAACATCTCAGGCTTGTTCTCGATGCCGGCCAGCAGGAACGGCACGAGCGGGACGCCGAGTTCCTTCGACAGCCGCGTATAGACCGCATGGAATTTCTGCGTGTAATCGGGCCCGTAGTTGGGCGGCACGTACATGCCGACCAGCACGACCTTTGCGCGCGCTTGCCGCGCATCGGCGATGATGTCACGCAGGTTCTGCTCGGTCGTCGCGAGCGGCACGCCGCGCAGTGCGTCGTTCGACCCGAGTTCGACGACGACGATCGACGGCTTGAGCCGTTGCAGCACCGCGGGCAGCCGTGCGCGGCCGCCGCTCGTGGTGTCGCCGCTGACGCTTGCGTTCGCGACGCTATAATCGATTCGCTCGGTCGCGAGCCGTTGCCGCAGCAGCGCAACCCAGCCGGTGTCGCGTGGCAGCCCGTATTCGGCCGACAGGCTGTCGCCGAGCACGACGAGCGCGGGCCGGCCCTGGCCCGATGTCGGCGCCGCCGTCGCGGCGCGTGCGGGCACGGTTGCTGCAAGCAGCGTACCCAGCAGCGCGGCGAGCGCCGCGCGTCTTTTCCAGTGGAATGTCGTGTCCATGTTCAAGATTACCGATCCGATCATCGAAGTCCAAGACGTATGCAAGCGGGTCGCCGACGCAACGGGCGAGCTGACGATCCTCGACGGCATCACGCTCAGTGTGCGATCCGGCAGCAGCCTCGCGATCGTCGGTGCGTCGGGGTCCGGCAAATCGACGCTGCTCGGCCTGCTTGCGGGGTTGGACAGCGCGACGAGCGGCACGGTTCGCCTGCTCGGCCGCGCGCTCGACCAGCTCGACGAGGACGAGCGTGCCGCGCTGCGCAACGGCGCCGTCGGATTCGTGTTCCAGTCTTTCCAGTTGATGCCGCACCTGACGGCGCTCGAGAACGTGATGTTGCCGCTCGAGCTGAGGGGCGGCATCGGTGCGCGCGACGCGGCCGAGCGGGCCCGCGCGCTGCTCGTGCAGGTCGGTCTCGGCGAGCGCACCGCGCATTATCCGAAGCTGCTGTCCGGTGGTGAACAGCAGCGCGTCGCGCTCGCGCGCGCGTTCGTCACGCACCCGGCGATCCTGTTCGCCGACGAACCCACCGGCAGCCTCGATGCGGCCACGGGCCATGCGGTCATCGACCTGATGTTCGAACTGAACCGCGCGCACGGCGCGACGCTCGTGCTCGTGACGCATGATGCCGAACTCGCGCGGCGCTGCGCGACGACGGTCACCATCGACGCCGGACGCATCGTCGCGCCGCAGGCGGCGTAGCACGGCACTGAATGCTTGCGCCGGTCGCACACGGTAAATTGCCGGTGCGACCGGCATGCGCACGACGTCGTCGCGTCAGCGCTTGAGCGCCGCACGCGCGCGCTCGATCAGCGCGGTCGTCGACGAATCGTGCTTCGCGGGATCGACCGACTCGGCTGACAGGTCGGCTTCGACGACCTTGCCGAGAATCTTGCCGAGCTCGACGCCCCACTGGTCGAACGGATTGATGTCCCACACCGTCGCCTGCACCAGCACCTTGTGCTCGTAGAGCGCGATCAGCGCGCCGAGCGTGCGCGGCGTCAGCGCATCAACCAGCAGCGTCGTCGTGGGCCGGTTGCCGGGGAACGTCAGGTGCGGCGCGAGCGCTTCCTTGCCCGGGCCGGCGACCTTGCGCGCTTCGTCGAGCGTGCGGCCGAGCATCAGCGCTTCGCTCTGCGCGAAGCAGTTCGCGAGCAGCTTCGGATGATGGCTCGCGAGCGGATGCTCGGGCGTCAGCACCGCGATGAAGTCGATCGGCACGATCGTCGGGCCCTGGTGCAGCATCTGGAAGAACGCGTGCTGGCCGTTGGTGCCCGGCTCGCCCCACGTGACGGCCGACGTCGGGTAGTCGACGAACGTGCCGTCCAGGCGCGCGGATTTGCCGTTGCTTTCCATCTCGAGCTGCTGCAGGTACGACGGCAGGTAGTGCAACGCTTCCGAATACGGCGCGACGAGATAGCTCTGCGAGCCGAAGAAGTTGCGGTACCAGATGCCGATCAGGCCGAGCAGCGCCGGCAGGTTGCGCTCGAGCGGCGCTTGGCGGAAATGGCGGTCCATGTCGTTCGCGCCGGCGAGCAGTTCATCGAACTGCTCGGGCCCGATCGCGATCATGATCGACAGGCCGACCGCCGACCACAGTGAATAGCGGCCGCCGACCCAGTCCCACATTTCGAACACGTTGTCCGCGTCGATGCCGAACTTCACGACTTCGGCCGGGTTCGCCGACACGCCGACGAAGTGCTTCGCGAGGGAGGTCTCGGGGCAGCCGCGCGCGACGAACCAGTCGCGCAGCGAGCGGGCGTTCGTCATCGTCTCGAGCGTCGTGAAGGTCTTCGACACGATGATCGCGAGCGTTTCCTCCGGGTCGACCTGTTCGAGCACGCGCGCGAGATCGGCGCCGTCGACGTTGGACACGAAGTGGGTCGAGATGTCCGGGCTCGCGACGTGATGCAGCGCATGCTTGACCATCTTCGGTCCGAGATCCGAGCCGCCGATGCCGATGTTGATCACGTGGCGGATGCGCTTGCCGGTGTAGCCGGTCCACGCGCCGCTGCGCACGGCGCGTGCGAAGGTCGCCATCTTTGCGCGCTCGGCACTGATCTGCGCATGGAACGGCGCGTGCGGGTCGGTCGCGCGCAATGCCGTGTGCAGCGCGGCGCGGCCTTCGGTCGGGTTGACGATCTCGCCGGCGAACATCGCGTCGCGGCGCGCTTCGACGCCCGCTTCGCGGGCCAGCTGCACGAGCAGGCGCAGCGTGTCGTCGTTGATGCGGTTCTTCGAGAAGTCGGCCGCAAGGCCGCCGCCCGGGATCGTGAAGCGTTCGGCACGGGTCGGCGCGCGGTCGTTTTCCGGCGCGAACCAGTCGCGCAGGCGCGCATGGCGGATTTGTTCGAAGTGGGATTGAAGGGCAGTCCAGGCGGGGAGCGAATTCAGCGTCATGGCGGTTCGAGTGAAGCGTGAATCGGGAGGAATGCCGCGCCGGCTCATCGGGATCGGAAGGCCGGCGGACGAGAGGACCCGCCGTGCGGCGGGGCACTCAGTATAGCGGCGTTATATGTCGGCGCGCGGCGACGGGTAAAAAAGGCGATTGATCAGCGTGCGCACCATCGGCGCGAGTTCGCCCGCGACGAGGCCGGCCGGGCCCGTGCCGTTCGCGGTCAGCGTGTCGGCCGCGAGGCCGTGCAGATACACGCCCGCGAGCGCGGCTTCGTACGGCGCGACGCGCTGCGCGAGCAGCGCGCCGATCAGGCCGCCGAGCACGTCGCCGGTGCCGCCGGTCGCGAGCGCGGCATTGCCGGTCGGGTTGATCGTCAGGTGGCCGTCGGGCGCTGCAATCACCGTGCCCGAACCCTTCAGCACGACGATGCTCGCGTAGCGCGCGGCGAGCGCCTGGGCCGCGGCCAGCCGATCGTGCTGCACCGTCGCGGTATCGCTGCCGAGCAGCCGCGCCGCCTCGAGCGGATGCGGCGTCAGCACGCACGCAATGCCGCGCGCGCCCCGGGCGGCTACGGCGGTCGCGAGCTCGGCGTGGGTCGCGACGAGGTTCAGCGCGTCGGCGTCGAGCAGCGTCACGGCGTCATGCGCGAGCACGTCACGCACGAGGGTTGCCGCGGCCTCGCGCGTGCCGAGGCCGCAGCCTGCCGCGATCGCGGACATCGCATCGAGGTCGAGGCCGTCTGCCGGATGCAGCATCAGCTCCGGAAACGGCGGGTCGTACGGCGGCGCGCCGGCGCCGAGGAAGCCGACATGCACCTTGCCGGCCCCCGCGAACAGCGCGGCACGCGCGGCGAGGATCGGCGCACCGCACATGCCGGTGTCGCCGCCGAGCACCGCCAGGCTGCCGAACGTGCCCTTGTGCGACGCGAACGCGCGGGCGGGCAGCGCGGCGGCGAACCGGGCCGGCGCATTCAGCACGACGGCCGGCGCGGCGGGCGGTGGGGCGTCAAGCGACGCGATGTCGATCTCGCCGGCGAGATCGCGGCCGTCGCCCGTGTAAAGGCCCGGCTTCGCGCCGATGAAGGTGAGCGTATGTGTCGCAGCGACGGCGACGCCCGCGCCGACGATCCGGCCCGTGTCGCTGTCCAGTCCGCTCGGCACGTCGAGCGCGAGCACGCGGCCGCCGTTTCGTGTGTGCGCGGCGATGCGCGCGGCCTGGGCGGCGAACGGGCCGTCGAGTGCGCGGCCAAGGCCGATGCCGAACAGTCCGTCGACGACCCACGCGTAATCGTCCAGCGATGCGGGTGGTTCGGTCGACAGCGGCACGCCGGCCGCGCGCGCGAGGCCGAGCGCCCATTGCGCATCGTCCGGCTTGACCGCCACCGGCATCCACGCCTGCGTGGCGACGCCGAGTTGCTGTAGCTGCGCGGCGGCCACCAGCGCGTCGCCGCCGTTGTTGCCGGGGCAGCTCGGACGAGCGCC